>JBMFUH010000006.1:0-21895 GCA_049966735.1 Isosphaeraceae bacterium | reverse complement strand
AGTTCAGTCACGTAGCGGTGCCGCTGGGAGAGAATCCAACCCGTGACGATGACCAGGAGGGTTTGGTAAGTCGGGGCTGTGAAGATGTTGTCAAAGCTCTGTAGCAGGGTGAGGAAGGAATCGGTAAGTTCCATGCGTCGGCTTCCTTGCCTTGGTGCCTTGTTGCGACATCCGACACCACGATAGGATGCCAAGAAATCGCGGGGAAGCCGACCTGTTTCTTTGAACAGTTGCCCCCCTCCTGAAAGTGCGAAACAAGAACTGAGAAATCTTGGCCGCCGGGCTATATATCACGCTTGGTTCAGGACTAAAGCGGTTTTCGGGTCGATAGCTCCCGGTAGGGTCCGCTGTACGGACCGATCGCCGGGGCTTTTGGTCCGCACAGCGGACCCTACGATACGTGTTCAGCGCGCAATCCAACTGCAAAACGCTCTAGCTTCCCGTTCCAAGCGGAGCTTGAGGGGGACATAGTGTCAGTGTGTGCCGTGGGAAGGTGTTGGCCCTCAGTGGGTGCAATCCCCACCTGGCAACTGGGGCGCTCTAGCCGGTAGCTATCGGAGCGTCAGGCTTCTCGCGTCACAGGCTTCTCGAGATCAGCCCGGTTTTCGGTTTTCCCGCGGTTCCTCGCGCAGCCGTAGCGTGACCATGTCTTACTTTCCTTGCCGCTTGTTTATCGACGCCTGCGGACCCTGTTTCAGCTCCTGCAAAAAACTGATCAGATCCGCCAGTTGCAGCGGAGTGATCGCCTGGAAGCTACCTTGCACGGCCTGGTGGGCCGCGGCGACCTTGGCGGTGGGCACGAGCAGAGAACGGATGATCCGGTCCCTGTCCGAGCGGGCACCCAGACCGCTCAGGTCCGGGCCAGGAGTGTGCTGACCGCGTCCATCCGCGGCGTGGCAGCGGCCGCAGGCGAGCGACTTGTTCTCGAAGAAAAGTCCCTCGCCCGCACGCGGGTCGCCCGGATGGTTCAGCGCGAACCGAACCAGCGCCGCGGGATCGGCAAGCCGCAGGGATGTCGTGGCTGCTCGAACCACGGCGGTGTCTGCCGGGCCACCGATCACCTGCAAGGCTTGGGCTCCGGCGCGGCGGAGGGAGGGATCGGAATCGGCGCTGGCCTGGCGATAGATCGCGACGGCCCGGCGGTCGGGCATCCGGCAAAGTGCGGCGATCGCCTGCGTGCGGAGATCGGCGTCGGGCTGCTCGGCAATCTCCAGCAGCTTCGGCACCGCCTCGCGCATCTGCAAGGCGCCGACGGCCAGCAGCGCAGCCTGGCGTACTTGAGGCGAGGAGTCATTTAGACGCGCCAGCACTTGCTCCTTGATCTCGGGCGGCGGGGCCTTCTTCACATTCAGGCTCATGAGCGCCGCGGCCCGGACCACGGCCGACGGGCTCTCGAGGAACCCGGCCAAGTCGTTGAGCGGCAGATACCCGTCGCGCGCCAGCGAGGGCAAGGCGCGGGCCACCAGCGCCGCGGGCGTCTTCGGGTCGTAAACGAGAGAGAACCGGGCGCAGAGGATGTCCGGGCCCCGGAATCGTGCCAGGGCATCGAGCGCCGCGGCCCGGACCGGCTCGGGACGAGTTGCATCGGTCACCAGTTTCGTGAGCTGGCGGATCGCGGCGGGATCGTTCAACTCGCCCAGCGCTTCCACGATCGCGGCCTGGTTGCCCGGATCGGGTTCGGCAGCAAGCCCGGCAAGGAGAATCGGCGCGGCGGCGGGTCCGAGCTGCCCCAGCGCGACGCTTGTTTGGAAGCGAACCGTGGCGTCGCGGTCGGCAAATCCCAGGCGCAGGCCCTGAAGCACCGTTTCCATCCCCTCCGGGGCCCAGTTCACGGTCTTCTTGGGGAACGGGCCCGCGAGCGGATTCGGTCCCCACCAGGCGCCCGTCCACTCGGGATACGTGCGATACTGGCCCGCCAGGCAGGCGACGATCCGCCCCCGAACCGCGGGCTCGGGCGTCTGCCGCAAGGCATCGGCCAGGGCCTGGACAACCGCTAGCGACCACGATTCGTCGGCCAGGACGAGCGCGCTTTCACGCCGCTGGGGATCGACGAGCGCCGAGGCCATCGCGGCGCGGTCCGGATAGCCCAGCCGGCGGATCGCCGCGCGGATGGCCCAGGCCGCGAAGCGGTCGGCATCGGCCAGAGCCGCAAGCAAAGGCGCGATCGCGTCCGGGTCGCCGCAACGCCCCAGGGCGATGGCCGCTTCCCGGCGGACGGCCGGGTCCCGATCGGCGAGCAAGGGCGTCAGCTTGCCGACAGCCTGTCTGTCCTTGCGCATGCCGCGGTTCCGTGCCGCCTGGAGACGCAGATGAGGTGAGGAATCCTGAAGAGCCTCGCGAATGGCCTGACATGCTTCGTTCGTACCAATCGCGTCGAGGGCCCAGAGGGCATGCAACCGGCCGATCTCGGGCTGGACGGTGCGCAGCCGCCGGATCAGCTCCGGCATCACGGCACTTCCCTTTCTCGCGAGCCTTCGCTGCGCCGCGAGCCGGATCGAGAACGCGGGGTGATCGAGCGCGGCGATCCATGTGGCGAGGTCGTCGCCGGAGGGTCTGGGAGCCGGCCTCGCGCGATCGTTCGCCGTGTAGATCAGCCGGTAGAGCCGGCCGGGGGCGTTCTCTCCCTGGCCCCGGTCGATGATCCAGAAGCCGGTTCCGTCCGCGGTCGAGGTCAGGGCGACGGGGTGGAAATCGGCCAACGCTCCCCGCGTGACCAGCGAGGTGGCGCGCGCGATGGCGTAGGTTCCGCCCGCCTTGCGGATCTCGTAGCGGAGGACCCCTTGTCTGCTCGTGTCGCAGAAGAAAAGGTTTCCTCGATACCGCGCGGGCAGGCCGTCGTCGGAGTAACAGATCCCCTGCCCCGCTTCCCTGCCGGCCTCGGCTGCCATGGTCGGCAAGGCTCGAAAAGGAGCGGTCAGAAACTGGTAAGGATAGCCGTAATGGCCGCCGGGAATGTGATGAGTCAGGCCCCCCGGCCAGCGGTTGCTCGAATCGCCGGAGCCAAAAGTGAAGACGTCCCCCGCCGCGGACAACGCGACCGAGCGCGGATTGCGCTCGCCGGTCGAGACAACCTCGATTTCCGATCCGTCGGCTGTGACGCGGATCACTCCTCCCCCCTTGAGCTGGATGGTTTGCCGCCCTCGGCTACCGGCCCGGGGAATGCCTTGGTCTCCCACGGCCACGTAGATCCAGCCGTCAAGCCCAAGGCGAATTCCACCCATGCACCCATCGAGAGACGAGGTGGCGTTTTCTCGCTTCGGTGTCAGCCCTCCGGCCAGGTCGAGTCGCCGATCGGCCCCGCCGTCGCCGTCGATGTCGCGGAAGGACGAGAGCAACGACCCGTGAGCGACGAAGAGGACTCCATCGGCCCATTCCAGGCCGTGAACCTTGCCCAGCGTGTCGGTGAAGACGATCGTCTTGCCATCCTGAAGCGCGAGGACCCGGGAATTCTGGCCAATATAAACGCGTCCGTCCGGTGCCGAGACAATGGCGGTGGGGGCCGCGATCTCGGTTCCCTCTGTTACCAGTTCGATGGTCCAGCCGGCAGCCGTCTGTGGGAGCGAGGATTTCTCGGCCCCGCCGGATCGAGTTGCGGAGGGGATCAGGGCGATCAGAAGCGCGAGGCGGAGTGCGCGAGGCATTGGCGATTCCCTCCCTGTGGGGCCTTCCTTTGAGTCGTCCGGGTTCTGGACGGGCGGACGATGGTCTGGTCAAGCGGGGGAAAGTCGATCAAAATAGCAGCCGATCCGTCCGGGTGCCGCATCTTACCGCTGGCCCCGATTTGCCTCAACCTGAAGCGAACGCCGTTTCTCTCGCCGAGGAGCCAGCCCCGTGTCGTCGTCCCCTGCTCTGCCCAAAGCCCATCCATTCTGGAATCCGTCCTATCCCAAGCGCACGCATTTCGGGGAGCAGAAGCCGCTCCTGGAGTCGCTGAGATCCTGGAACCAGAAGCTCGAGGCGGCCGCGAAGAAGCTTCAAGTGCTGGGCAGCTCGCAGCATCGGCCGGCCCTGGAGAGGCTCTATCACCAGGCGATGGGCGCCCGCGACCAGCTTGCCGAGGCTGTGCGTCGTCTGCCCCGCGAGGCCGGCGCACTCTACGACGAAGACCGCGAGCGCCTGCGCAACGCCGAGGCCGCCCTGGCCAGACTGGCCAAGCAGTGGGAAGCGGCGGGACTGTAGATCGTCGGGTCGATACTGTTGTGTCGACTGACAACGACGAAGTGATCGCGGAAGTGGTAAGAGTATGAAGGGCGCTGGGGTGCCCGGACCGGGGCAAGGTATAATAGCAGGAGGGGAGCGCTGTGGGAAGTTGTTGTGATCGGTGAGTTGTTATGTTCATACCGAGCATAAGATATGGTTTTATCCGAGCCCGCCAACTCGAGGGCTCCTATCCAGGCGATCCGAAATTAGGCGTCTGGCCGATCACGCACAACCGGACGCTTTTCGGCTGGGGTCAGGTCGACGAAGACGAGTGGCCCTATCCCCGGAAGGACGAATTCGTCGCGCCCGAACCGCCCGGCCTTGACGAATCTGCCAAGCGGCACAGGGTCCATCATTATCAGCGGATCAGAAGTTCCTCCGAGGCCCGTTCTATCCTGGAACGCAAGGGTAAGATCGAGGCCAGGCTCTCCAACGGCCATTCGCCCAGGGAAGTTGACCGGCCGCTCGAAGTGAAGGTGGCCTTCGAGATCACGGAGGAATTCCTGCATGCTCCAAGAGGTCTGATCAATAATCCTCCCGCGGGGAGCCAGGTTATTGGCGTCCATGCGGTTCCCTTGCTGGGCTACAGCCGCAGTCAGCACTGGTTCGAATTCCATACCTTGTGGGCCGGATGGGGCGACAATCAACGCGGCTATATGCCGCTGGACTTCTTTGATAATTGGATGACCGATTCCTGGTGCATCGACAAGTCTTCGCCCGACCTGCCGAATGTTCCGGGCATCCACGAGCTTCGCTGGGAAGCGCCTGATCCTTTGGGAGATCAGCTTTACGGTCTGGAACTCTACGATGGCGATGCCGACGAACGCATGGCCTGGTCGTTCGCGGTTCATCGGGGAGGACATCTCGACATCGAGGAGTTCTACGTCAAGCCAGCCTATCGTCGTCGCGGCCATGGCTCGCGCTTGTCTGAGATGGTCCGCGAGCTCTCCGAGAAGATTGGCTTTCCCCTCCGGGCATGGATTCCTTACGCCGATTGTGAGCAGACGAACCGCCCCGCACTGACGAGCATCCTGGCCAAGCTGCGGCTCAATGTCCGTCGAAGTGGAGTGCGCTGGGCCGCCTATCGTGCCACGCCGAGCAAGCGGAAGGATATCATCTTCGACCCGATCGATGTCCCGCCCCGGCCTGCTTTTGCGAAGAAGTCGTGGCCGGTTGCGACGGCAGGCTCCGTTCCGGCGAAGGGGGAGCAGGGGGCTGTCTCGTATGGGGGCCCGTTGACGGACGAGGCCCTGTGCGCGATCGCCGACGCACTCTTCTGTGCCCTGGACGCGGAGGAAGCGGTTGATGGCCAGCCATAATCGGGGCGAGGTCTGGCTCACCGACCTCGGATACAGAGGCAAGACCAGACCTTGTCTTGTCCTCAGCGTACCGGCCGGAGCTGGTGATCGGGCTTTGGTCACTGTGGTGATTCACACGACGGCCCTGCGAAACACGGATTTCGAAGTGGATGTCGCGGCTGATTTCCTCAAGACCGGGGCCTTCGACGTTCAGAATATCGCGAGCGTGCCGCACGCGAAGTTGATTCGGAAGCTAGGGACATTGAGACAAGACCAGTTTGACCTCGTGGCAAGTGCCGTACTTGAATGGTTGGGGTTCTGATAGGAATCTCCGCCGGGACTGACCAGGAAAGCGGCCTTGACCAACTCTGTCCTCTTTCCGGCGATCGTCTCTGGAAGGGGCAGCCGAAGACCGCCTTTGTCTCATGGTCGGTCAATTCTGACATCACGCCTCCGCCGCGACAGGCGTCTCGGCCGCCTGGGCCTTGCGTGCCAACGCCTCGGCGGCCTGGCGCTTGAGGGCGCGGAGGTCGAGCTTGCCGGTGCCCAGCATGGGTAAGGCCTCGACCTTCACGAAGTGATCGCGGCGGGGGATGAAGAGATTGGCAAGACCCCTCTTCTTGACTCCCGCGAGCGCCTGGTCAACGAGTTCGTCGCTCGTGGTGTGCAGCACGACCAGCCGGTCTCCCTCGCGGCTGTCGGCGACGGCCGTCACGCCGAAGATCAGCTCCTCCGCGCCGATGGCTTCGTTGAGCGCCTCCTCGACCTGGCCGTGCGGCACCATCTCGCCGCCGATCTTCGAGAACCGCGAGAGCCGACCGGTGATCTTCACGAACCCGTCCTCATCGATCAGCCCGAGATCACCGGTCACGTACCAGCCGTCGCGGAGCGCTTTCCCGGTCAGGTCGTCGCGGTTCAGGTAGCCCTTCATCACGTTGGGGCCCTTGACCAGGAGCATCCCTTCCGTGCCTGCCGGCAGCGGTTCGATTGCCTCCAGCCCCTCGAGCGTATCGCCCTGCGCGACATGCTCGGCCGGGACGACCCGCACCGAGACGCCCGGCAGCGGATGGCCCACGGTTCCCCGTCGCGAGCCAGGCTGATAAAACCCCGGAGCGCGGAAGTCGGGGGCGTTGACGGCGACGACCGGCGAGCACTCGGTCATCCCGTAGCCTTCCAGCGGCTTGATGCCGAAGGTCTCCTCGAAGGCGCGGGAGATTGTCTCGGGCAGCTTGTCGGCGCCCGCGATCACCAGCCGCAACGAGCCAAACTGCGCCGGCTCGCACCGTCTGGTGTAGATATGAAGGAAGGCCGGTGTGGCGAAGAGGACCGTGGCCTGGTGCTCCTCGGCCAGGCCGCCGACAACCCCAGCCTCTTGCGGCTTGACGTGACAGACAAGCCCCATCCCCTTGCATTCCGCCAGCCAGAGCAGCAGGTAGCCGAACGAATGAAAGAGGGGCAGGACGTCGAGAATGCGGTCATTAGGATAGATGCGAAACACCTGAGCGATCGCCATGATGTTGGAATCGATGTTGAAGTGAGAGAGGGGTACGCCCTTGGGGTCTCCCTCGCTGCCGCTGCTGAAGATGAACGCCAACGTGTCGTCCACCGAGATCCGCCGGGTCGCCCCCGCGGCCTTCTCGATCAGGCGAATGGGCGCCAGAGCGGCGAGAGCGAGCGCGCTGAGCCGGTCCAGCTTTGAGATCGACGGGCGGAGGTCCTCGATCCAGATTACCCGCATGCCGTCGGGAAGCTCGAGGTTGGCCTTGTCCACGAATTTGCGGCTGGTGAGCAGCGTGCGCAAACCGGACTGAGCGGCCGCGGATGTCATCGCCGCCTTGCTCGCGGTGAAGTTGAGATTGACCACGACCCGTCCCGAGAGCGCCGCGGCGATGTTCGCCAGGCATCCGCCCGCGCTCGTCGGCACCATGATCCCCACGGTCGACTGATCTTGCCAGTGCGGCTTCAGTGCCCGGGCCAGGGCGATCGAGCCGGCCAGGGCCTTGAGGTAAGACAGCCCGGGTGTCAATCCGTCGACGAGCGCCAGCCGGCGGGGATGCCGACGCGTCTCACTGATGAACTCATGATGCAACGGCCGACGATCGAGCCGGCGATATTCCCAGGCCTGTTGATCGAGCTCGCCGATGGCCTGGCGGATCGTGCCGGGTGTTGTGCCGGAGGGGAGCGGAGCCCCGAATGAGATCGTGATCGGCAGCGGGATGCGTTCCGGCAGCCGACGCGTTTGCATCGGACTGAAGATGCTGGCCGTCGCGCGGTCGATATGCATGGGGATGATCGGCACATCCCGCCCCTTGACGATGCGCTCCAGCCCGCGCTGGAACCGCAGGGTCATGCCCGTCCGCGAGATCTCCCCCTCGGGAAAGATGCAGACGAGCTCGCCGCGATCGAGTGCCTTGCCCGCCTCGCGGAAGGCCTCGAGGATCATCCTGGGCCCGCCTCGACCGGCGATCGGGATCGCCTTCATGACGCGGAGAAACCGGCCCAGCAGCGGGCGCTTGAAGTACTCGGCGTAGACGACGAAGCGGATCGGCCGGTCGATCGACGCGATCACGAACAGGCCGTCGGCGAACGAGACGTGATTGGGCGTCAGGAGCGCGGGCCCTTCCAGGGGAACGTGTTGCCGGCCCACCACGCGCAAGCGATAGAGCGTGCCGGCCAGGATGATCAGCAGGAACCTCAGGAACGCGTCGGGAACTTCCCAGAGTGCCCAGAGTGTTCCCAGCGCCAGAACCGCCGAGGCGCCCAGGAACGTGCCTTGCACCGAGAATCCGAGGGCGGCGAGCAAGAGGGCGGCGGCCGAGCCGACGATCATGCCGCCGTTGGTCAGCACGTTGGCCGCGGCGATCACCGCGCCGCGGCGGTCGGCAGGCGCGCGCCACTGGATGAGGGCGCCCAGCGGAACGAAGACCATTCCCGCACAGAATCCCACGATCGCCATGAGCATCAGAGTTCCCGCGAGGCCCGGCCCGAGCAGTCCGAAGGCTAGCGTGCCGAGGGTAAGTCCGATCGCTCCCAGGGGAACGAGGCCGTATTCGACCTTGGGGGTCGAGAGCCGGCCCGCCACCGCCGAGCCCCCGCCGATGCCGATGCCGATGGCCGCCAGCGGCAGTCCGCTTTGCCAGTCGGAAAGCGCGAGACTCTTCATTGCATGCGCCAGGAGGGGCGGCGGGATCAGGCTGGCGATCGACCAGACGAACACCTGGCCGCCAATCGCCATGTGGAGAATTCTGTCTGCGCGGATGGCCGACCAGCCCGCCCGGAGCGTCTCCAGCGGATGTCCCTGGGGACGGGCGGCGGCAACCCGCGGCACTCCCAGCGCCGTAACCAGCCCCGCGCCGGAGACGACCACGAGAATCAAGCCGGTCAGCCAGGTCTGTCCCCGCGCCAGCGAGAGGAGCGCGCGAACGCTTTCAGGGAATTGTTGATAGGCTCCAGCCGGCTGTTCCCGCGTGAGCCAGAGGAGCACGCCCCCAGCGACCGTGCCGCCGATCAGGGCCAGGTTGGACCACATCTCGAGCAGGCCGTTGCCCGACGACAGCTTCTCGTGGGGCAAGAGCTCGGGCAGAATCCCGTACTTGGACGGGCTGAAGAGGGCCGCCTGCATTCCCAAGAGGCCCAGGACGACCATCACCGGTACCCCGCCTGTCGGGTGAACGAAGAGGGCGATTGTTCCGAGCACCATGAGCGCCAGTTCCAGCACCTTCAACCCCAGGATGACCGTCCGTTTGCTCAAGCGGTCGGCCAGCGCACCGCCCGGCAGATTGAAGAGCACAAGGGGGATGAGCAGGATGATCTGGGCCAGGGCGGCTTGCCTCTGCGAGGCCGCGACGGTGGCCGAAGCGCCGATGACCAGCAAAATCACGATCTGCTTCCAGGCGTTATCGTTGAAGGCGCCCAGAGCCTGCGCGACAAGAAGTCCGGCCAGCGGGTGTCCCTTCCGGTCCGGAGCATCGCTCGAAGATTGGTTGTCTTGCACGTTGGTTGCTCCTGGACCAGGAGAGGAATGTCCGGGGAAATCGGGACGCGGACTCTGCCCACGAGGGCGCAATCAGGCCGCGGATGCTCGCATCGCCCGCGCGGAGGAACGTCGATCAACATGAGCCCCTCATCCTATCTCAATGCCGCCTTCAGGGACACATCATGAAGATCGGCTAAAGATTAGAGCGGGAAGTACAGGGCTGTTTCCTTCTCGCAGGCTGGCCCCTCATCCGCCGCCGCGCGGCGCCTTCTCCCCGGGGGAGAATGTTTTCGGAACCCTCTTCCGCGGGAGAGGGTGGCCGAAGGCCGGGTGAGGGGCTGCCCGCGAGGCAAGAAGCTGAGAATGAAGTAGCCCTCGCGGCAAACACGAGGCACGGCCGCTCAACTGCTCGTCCTCATTTCATCCTCATGCCCAAAGTGCGAGACCGAGTGCCAGGATTGCGGACGGCCCAGCTTCTCGCCATCTGCCGGCACGGCGGATAGAATTCGTTTGAGTGGGGCCGGCGCGGGTCTGCTGAGTCGGCACGTGTGGGAACGGCTTTGCATCAAGGCCCCGGCGCCAGGCTCGGGTTGATCGCCTTGCCTGTTGCCGCGAGCGTTGGTGGTTTTCCTGGAACTTTTCTTCATCCCGAGGCGTCCAATCCTGTGATGACCGGGTGTCACGACGACCTCAACCTCGTGGAAGCATGTCGCGCGGGTCAGACCGAGGCTTTCGGAATACTGGTCCGGCGATACCAGGAGCGTCTGTACTCGACCATCGTCCGTCTCGTGGGTTCGGCGGAAGATGCTCAGGATGTGCTCCAGGATGCATTCATCCGTGCGTTCGAGAAGCTGGACCAGTTTCACGGAGAAAGCTCGTTTTATACGTGGATTTACCGGATCGCGGTGAACCTTGCACTTTCTAGCCATCGCAAGCGCAAAAAGCGGCGACTGAGCCGCTCGACCGAGATCGCCAAGGCTTCCTTCGGGGAGGAACCGGTCGACGATTCCTCCGAGATCGAGCCATCTTCCGCCCTGGAGCGAGTTGAGCGCGAGGTGATCATCGAAGCCGCCCTGGCTGCCCTCGGACCCGAGCAGCGGGCAGTCGTGATCCTCAAGGACTTCGACGGCCACCGCTACGAGGAAATCAGCGCCATCCTGGGCATTCCGATTGGCACGGTGCGTAGCAGGCTCCATCGGGCGCGCCTGGAACTTCGAGAGCGACTTCGATCACTGGTAGACGTTGACGAAGAGTCAAGGGCGCGGCGAGTCTTCCAGGATGTCGAGAAAGCTGTGGATGCATGATGGGGCGGTCGCGACAGCTTCGTCCCCATGATGCCTTTTTACCTGACGGCACGAACATGATCAGTCCCGACGACGAATCGGTTCTCAGTGCGTACATCGATGGCGAACTCGATTCCTCCGAGCGCCGTGCCGTCGAATCGGCCATGGCGGCAGATCCGCTGCTTTCGATCAAGGTTCACGACCTGCTGGCGGTTCGCGATCTGGTGGCCGATCTGTCACGCTCGACGGGCTCGGACCTTTCCCCCCTGGTGCTCGAGCGAATCCAGGGTAGGCTGGCCGACCCCAGGCCCTGGAAGACGATCCGGCAAAACCTTCCCTGGCTAGCCACGGCTCTGGCCACGGCGGCAGCCATCGTCCTGGTGATCGTCGCCACGCGGCACCAGCCATCCCGGATCGCGCCCGGTGTTCGGAACCAGGTCGCGGTGCAGGACGATTCAGGCGGCCAGCTCGGGCCAGGTAATCATTCCGCCGCCGCTGCCCCGGACGAGGTCGTCGCGCTGAGTCCAGCACTCAACCATGCTTCGCGCGGAGGTCGGACGACAAGCACGAAGGGGATCGGCAACGGCTCGTTCACCTCAGGAGATCAGATCGAGACGCTGGATCAGAGGCGGTTGCGCTCGCTCATTGACGATCCTCGTCTCCAGCGGGTGTTTCTCGTGACCGATCAGCTAGGCGGTCCCGCCGATGCCGAAAAACAGGTGGCCTCGCTGGTTGAACGGACGACGCGGCATGATTATTTCAAGATCACGATTTCTCAAGGGATCGTCATCGATCCCCTCCATCCCGACCGCGCCGTGGTCTTTGCCGTGGTTCTCGATGAGTCCGAGCTGACCTCGTTTCGCAAGGGGCTCAAGGACCAGTTCCAGGAACGCGTACAAGATCACGAGGTTGATCCGGCTATCGCCCTGCAACTCGCGGACATCGGCCAGGTCGTCTCCCTGCCCGCCCATCCGGAGGCCAAGATCACCATCCCGGACGAACGGCTGGCCATCCGGGCTCACACCGACGGGCCGACCGCGGCACAAGAGCACAGCGACCCGGTACCCGGCCTTCCCGATTCCCCGCCCGGCGGAGTCCAGGCTGCCGAGACGCCCCAGCCCACGGAGCTGCTGCCAGCACACGCTGAACAATCGCTTCATGCCCGCACCGCGACCATCGGCCCGGTGCGATCGACAGATGGCGGAGAAGATGCGCCGAACCGTTCTTTCTTGCCACATGCGGGCATGGGCGCGGACGATCATCATCTGATCGTGCTGGTCTGGGTCACGGGACCCAGCTCGGGGTAGTTGGCGGGCAGTTGTTGGTTGCTGGTTGCTAGATGGCAGTGAGCAGTGGGCAGGCCGGGGCATTTGGTCCGCGGCGGACCCTACGAAACTCGGGGTAGTGGCTAGCGACTGCGCTCGCCTTCGGCTCGATAGTGGCGAGCGGCTAATTAGGATCACGCAATGGGGAAAGCAAACAAGCGCCGAGATTTCGGCGCTTCCCAGAAAATCGATGCTGTATACTACTTTCGGTGTTGCGTGGATTTATTTAGTGACTGGTGAATGCGATATGCTCCACTAGCCACTAGCGACTAGCCACTTGCCACTAACAACTCGCAACGATCATGATTCAGGTGGAACGACTGTCGAAGCGTTACGGTTCGGTGAAGGCCGTGGATTGCATCAGTTTCTCCATTGGGAAGGGGGAAATCGTCGGACTTCTGGGTCCCAATGGCGCGGGCAAGACCACGACGATGCGCATCCTCACGACCTTCCTGTCGCCCACCAGTGGAAGGGCCGTGCTCGCCGGCCACGACGCGCTGGACGAACCCAGAGAGGTCCGCTCGCGCGTGGGATACCTGCCGGAAAACGTCCCGTTGTACAACGAGATGCGCGTCACCGAGTATCTGCATTTCCGTGCCAAGCTCAAGGATGTACCGAGGGCGAAGCGGCGGTTGGCCATCAGCGAGGTGATCACTCGCTGCCGCCTCGCCGAGGTTGAAGACCGGATTCTCGGCCACCTGTCTCGCGGCTATCGCCAGCGCGTGGGCCTGGCCGAGGCGCTGGTGCACGACCCCGACATCCTGATCCTCGACGAGCCGACATCGGGGCTCGACCCGATCCAGATTCGCGAGGCCCGCGACCTGATTCGAGAGCTGGGAGACCGGCATACGATCTTGCTCTCGACTCACATCATGTCCGAGGTTGAGGCCGTTTGCGGTCGCGTGATCATCATCGCCGACGGCCGCATCGCCGTGGACGACCGGCTCGAGAGCCTGCGGCAAGACAAGACGATCTTGCTGGAAGCGCGGGGGCCGGCCGAATCCATTCGCAACCTGCTGCTGGCCGTCGAGGGAGTGCGCAGGGTGGCGATCACCGGTCGGAACGAGGGGATCGCGTCGTTCGAGATCCAGACGCGGGAGGACGTCGACCCGCGCGAGACGCTTTGTCAGAAACTCGTTTCCGAGGGCTGGCCGCCGCGAACCATCGAGCTGCGGCGCAACTCGCTCGAGGAGCGGTTTGTCGAGGCGGTCGCCGGCGAGAACGTGCACCACCAGGAAGGCGAGGCGAAGTGACCATGCGACATGTCCCCACACTCTTGACTCGCGAGCTGGGCGCGTTCTTCTTCGGTCCGATGGCCTACATTGTGATCCTGGCGTTCCAGGTGATCGCGTTTCTCAATTTCTGGGAACTCGTCGACTCGCTGTCCCAGCGCCAGGTCGAATATTCCAGTCTCCGCGACCCCATGACGTTGTATGTCTCGGGCAGCCCGCTTTTCTGGTTCTGCATCCTGATCGCGGTGCCGCTCCTCACGATGCGGCTCTTAGCCGAGGAGCGCCGGACCGGTACGATCGAGACCTTGCTCACGTTGCCGATCAGCGAGACCGAGATCGTCGTCTCGAAATGGCTTGCCGGCGTGATCATGTATGTCGCCCTCCTGGTCCCCTTTGCGTTGTACCTGCCGTTTCTCTACCTGGAGGCGAAGTATTACTTTGACCTGGGGCCGCTCTTGAGCCTGGCCCTCGGCCTCTTGACCATGGGGATGATGTTCGTGGCCATCGGCCTCTTCTTCAGCGCACTCACGAAAAACCAGATCGTCGCGGCGATCTGGACGTTCGTGGTGCTCTTTCTGATGGTGGTTCTCACGCTCTTGCTCTACTCGTTCGGCGCGAGGCAGCAGGCCGGATGGATCGACGCGGTGAAGTTCCTCGCGGTCTACATCCAGATTCGCGCCTTCGGCCAGGGCCAGCTTGACCCGCGGACGATCGCGCTTCATCTTTCGGTTTGCGTGTTCGCGCTCTACGTGACCGTGAAGACCATCGAGATCGGCCGGCGACGGTGAATCTGGGAGATAACTCGCGCGGGAGGATGATGTTTCGTTGCTCCTCACGCTGGCTTGCCTTATAATCACTTGTCGCTCTTATGGGAGCGTGGGTTGAAACGATGCTGGTGAACCTGTTCAACCTGTTGGCACTTCCGGGAGTCTGGATCGCCGCGGCCGCGTTGGCGAGCTACCTGATCCTCTTCTGGACCTTACGCGGGTCTCCACCCGGCCAGTCTCCTCCGGCCGAGGACGATCCCGGCGCGCCCCGGCGGCGCTGGCGCGACTGGATCATCGCCGGCATCACGCTGGGACTCACCTTGATCCTGGTGGGCGGCTATCTGGCCTTTACCCACGGCATCCTCTGGGCGATCCCGGTGCTGGGTGTGGGCGTCGGCCTGGTGCTTTACCTGAACGTGATGATCCAGCCTTACCGGCACACGAGCCCGATCCTCCGGCGGACGTCGGTTTTCTCCGGCCTCTTTCTCAACGCGGCGCTCTTTGGCGGCATCTTGATGGTGGCCAACGTGTTGGCCTTTCGGTATGGCGGCTGGGGCATCGACCTGACCCGCGAGCAGACCTTCTCGCTGGCCTCCCGGACTCTCAAACAACTCCAGAGTCTGGACCGGCCGGTTACGTTTCACTTGCTCTTCGGCCGGGGTCCGCGCTCGGTCCCCAAGTTCGATCGCGTTGTCCAGTTGCTCGAGCTGTATGCCGCGGCTCGACCGGACCAGATCAAGATTGACAGCATCAACCCGTACACCGAGCTGACGCGCGGCGAAGAGCTGAGGAAACACGCGCCCGACCTGGCCGTGGTTCAGGGAGACCGCGTGCTCATCGAATACGGCGAAGGGAAAGAGGCCCAGTATATGGTTGTGCCCGGCAATGAGATGTTCGCGCCGATCCCGCCGGACGTCTCCCGGCGCGGGCCGGATCGATTCGAATCGGTCTTCAAGGGAGAAGACGCGATCACCTCGGCGCTCATCCGGCTGCGCGAGGGCAAGAAGTCAAAGGTCGCCTTCACGACCGGACACGGTGAGCCTTCCACGGCCGACGTCAATCCGAGCAGCAGGGAGGGGATCGGCATCTGGCGAGCCCGGCTGGCCGCCATCGGTTGCGAGCCCGTGGACCTGAACTTGCTCAGGGACAGCATTCCCGACGACCTCACTCTGCTCTGCATCGTTGGGCCCAAGCAGCCGTTCAAGCCCGAGGAGGTCGCCAAGCTCAAGCTCTACACGGACAAGGGAGGCCCGGTCCTGCTCCTCCTGGGCAACACCGAACCCTCCGGACTGGACGAGTTTCTCAAGTCGTTCAACTTGGAGATCGGCCGAGGTCTCGTCATCGACCCGCAGGCCAACTTCAACGGCAATCTTCAGCTCGTCTACACGTTTCTCAAGCAGGACCAGGGACACCCGATCACCGACGCGATGCAATTGGAGCGGCCGGTGCTCATTCCCAACGGTGCGCCGATCCGGGTGCTGGGGCTCGCCCCTCCTCCCGCGGGCAAGACGGCCGCTGAACCGGTCAATGCGAACCTGGTCCCGACCATCATTCTCCACAGCGGTCCGCAGTCGTGGGCCGAGACCGACCTGACGAACCGTCGCCCTCGGTTTGACAGGGGAACCGACCAGCAGGGCCCGATTCCGGTGGGCGTGGCCGTGCAGGAGCGTGCCGCCGACGGCGACAATCCCAAGCCCCGGCTTGTGCTCTTCTCCAGCTCGGCGTTGGCCAACAACATCGTCCAGGGACTGGAGCCGACGAACCTGGACCTGGTGATGAACGCCGCGAGCTGGCTGCGCGGTCGGCCCGACACCGTCGGCATTGCCGCCAGCACGCACGTGGCGCTCACGCTCACGGCCGATCCACTGCTGCGGAACCGCCTCGTCCTCGTGCCCACGGTCATGGCCACGCTCTCGATCATCGCCGCGGGCCTCATCGTCTACGTGGCCCGCCGCGAGTGAGTCTCGTGGTCAGTTGCGAGTTGTCAGTTGCCAGCCGTCTGTCTCTGGAATCCGGGTTTTTGGCATTTGCCATCTGCCATTTGCCATCTGCCATCTGCCATTTGCCATCTGGAATCTGCGATCTGCCATGAAAACCTACCGCTTCACCCTCGTTCTGGCCGGCCTGTTCTTCGCGGGTCTTCTGGCTCTGTGGTGGCTCGAGTCGTCCGGAGTGCTCACCGAGGCGCAGCGGCGCGAGCGGATGGAGCACATCTTGCCCAACTTGATGGACGTCCCCGAGACTTCCGTCACGCGAGTCGAGATCACCCGCAAGGGAGAGACGCTTGCCTTCGAGCGCAGGGGCCAGGGCCATTGGCAGATGACCGAACCGGTCGATGTCGCGGCGGACCCCTCAAACCTGGAAACCCTGATTCGCAACCTCAAAAGCCTGCGCCGATCTCCAGACACCGGCACCATCAGGGGACCGGGCGAAAAGTACGGTCTGGCGCCTCCCACCGCCGTTGTCCGGCTCTGGGAGTCTGAAGGCTCGGCGGCCGACAAGACGTCCGAACCCCTGGCCGTTCTGGAAATCGGCAAGCCCGAAAACGCGCGCGACTTCTGTTACGCGCGCCCAGCGGGCGCCCAGGACATCGAGGTGATCGGTTTGAAGCTGTTCGCCACCGTCGATCGTCCCCCCGTGGATTGGCGCGAGCAAAACCTGGTGCCGATTCCCAGCTTTCAGGTCACACGGCTGGCCGTCCACCGGCAGGGATTGGACTTGAATGCCGAGCGGAGCGACAGCGGCCGCTGGCGGCTCACCGCGCCAGTTTCCTTTCCGGGCAACGGCCCCAAGATCGAGAGTCTCCTGGGCGCGCTTTCGGCGATCCGCGTGGTCGACGGCGCCAAGGGATTCGTCGCCGACAACGCCAAGGACCTTGCTCCTTACGGCCTTGCTCCCGCCGACGCCACGATCGAGCTGTACACGGCCGACCAGGCTGACACGCCCTTGGTTCTCGAAGTCGGCAAGAAACCGGCGGACCATCCCGACCGCGTCTACGTTCGCCGCGGCGATCAGGATGACGTCGTCATGGTGGCCGATCGGTTTTTGCCCGAGATTCCCAAGGATAGCATCACGCTGCGGGCGCAGGACGTCACCGATATTGTCCCCGCCGCCGTCTCGAAGATCGAGATCAAGGCACTCAACACCACCTTCGCGCTCGTGCACCAGTCCGATGGCTGGACGCTGCGCTCTCCGCATGAAGAGAATGCCGATGCCGCGCTTGTCCAGAAGCTTCTGATCGCCCTGGACGGGCTCAAGACCAGTGAATTCCTGCCGCCCGCGAAAGTGATCCGGCCCAGTTTGAGTCCTCCGGTCTGGGATCTGAAGGTCTGGCAATCCAGGAGCAACTCCAGATCCGCGACGGAGAACGCGGCCAAGTCAGGGTCATCTGACGAGGTTCCCGTGCTGGCACTGCGTATCGGTCGTCACGACGCTCTCAGGAAGACGGTTTACGGTCAGGTCGAAGGGGACAGCGTGATCCTGGCCCTGCCCGATTCGCTGCTCGACGTCTTGCCTCGCAACACGTATGCCTTCCGCGATCGCCTTGTCCTGTCGGTCAGTCCGACGAGCGTGTCAAAGCTGACCGTGATCCGGCCAGGCGTCAGAACCGTTCTCGAGCCCGATCGGTCCGCGCAGCGGCCCAACCGCTGGCGGATGGTCGAACCCAGCAAGGCGCCTGCCGACAACGCCGCGACCACACAGGTTCTGGCCTTGCTTTCCGACCTCCGCGCCGACGAACTGGTGGCCGAGCTGACCGGCGACGGCAAGCCATTTGGACTGGACCATCCTTCTATCGTCGCCTCGTGGATCTTGGGAACGACGCAGGGCCAAACCAGCAGTCCGGACGTCAAGTCCAAGCCAGCCGCCCCCGCCTCTTCCTCGCACTCCGCCGGTACCCTGAAGATCGGCAAGCCGGTGCCCGGCAAGCCGGGGACGTTCTTCGCGATGGTCGAGGGGCAGCCGTTCGTCTTCAGCCTGGGGACTGTGGCCGTGCAGGCCCTGGAGGCGGAGTTCCACGATACCCATGTCGTCTCGCTCCCTCCTGACTCGATCCGCCGGCTGGTTTTCCGAGTGCCCGGGCGCACGTTGGCCTTCGTCCGCGCCGCGCACCCGACCGGCAGCCCTGCCGACTGGAGCCCGGAACCGGGCACCGACGCCAGCGGGGTTGATCTTTCCCGGTTCCACGACCTCGTCGTGCACCTGTCACAGCTTCGCACGACCCGCTACTTTCAATATGACGGTCCGTTCCCCGTCTCGGCAGGCCTGGATCGTCCGCGGCTGGTGCTGGAGTTTCACACCGTTGACGGCAAGTCGCGGATCGTTCGCTTCGGCGCAACGACGGGGAGCATGATCTTCGCCGCCACGGGTACGGGCAACTCGGGCTCCATCTTCCTCCTGCCCGCCGTCGCCTGGAACGCCCTGATCCAGAGCTTCACCTCCGGGCAAGAACTCCCTCAGAACGTCTTCGCGCCATAACCGCCATTCGCCATCCGCCATTCGCCCTTTGCCCTTTGCCATTCGCCATCCGCCATCCGCCATTCGCCCTTTGCCATTCGCCATCCGCCCTTTGCCATTCACTCCAGCCTGTTCGTCCTCGCCATGGCTTCGCCGGCCCGCCGGAGCGATTCCGAGCAATCGAACCGCTCGGTGTGGATCTCGATGAAGACCAGTTCGTCGGCATTGTTAGCCTTGGCAAGCGCCTCCTCGAGCTGCCGTTCCGTATGCACGTCGAAGGCGAGGCCGCCGCCGAAGACATCGACCAGACGATGATATTTCCAGGGCTGGATGTCGTTGTACGGCCGGTCCACGATCACCCGCTCGATCGTGTAGCCGTCGTTGTTGAGGAGGAAGACGATCGGCTTCTGGCCGTGTCGGATCAAGGTCGAGAGGTCCTGGCAGGTCACCTGAAACGAGCCGTCGCCCACGAAGAGCACCACCTTGCGATCGGGTGCGGCCAGGCTCGCGCCCAGCGTGGCGCCGACGGTGTAGCCGATGGAGCCGTAAAAGGCCTGGCCGATGAACTTCGCCCCTGGCGGCATCAGCGTCTCGGCCGCGCTGAAGAGGGCGACGCCGGTCTCGGCGATGACCACGGCCCCGGACGGCAGAAAGTGTCCCACGCGATCGAAGAACCGGCGGATGGTGAGCAGGCGGTCTGGCTCGGGCACGAAGCTGACCGTGCGCCGGTGCGTGCAACCCTCGGTCGCCGGCTTGATGTTCAGAGTTGACGCATCCCACTTGCGCAGGCGATCGCCCAGCCCCACGATGAACTCGCCGAGCGCCACGTCCGGGTAGATGTGCCGCTTGATCCGGACCGATCGATAATTGGCGCTGATGGTTCGATCCTCGGCCAGCTTGGCGGTGAACCCGCCGGTGTTGAAATCGGTGGGCAAGGCCCCGAGCTCCAGCACGCAGTCCGCGTCCTGGATTCGCTCGCGGACATAGTCGCGGCTGCGGTCCCCTTGGTACAGCCCGATGAACTGAGGATGGCTCTCATCGAGCACCGTCTTCCCCAGCATCATCGTGGCGTAGGGCAAGCCAGTCCTGGCCAGGAAGCCGGCAAACTCGTCTTGCAGACCGTAGCGGATCAGTTCGACGTCGCCGATGACCACCGGCTGGCCGACGGCGCTCAGCATTGCCGCGGCTTCGTCGAGCGCCTCACGCAGGGTTCCCTCATCGCTCTTCGGCAGAGGCGGTTGCTGAAATGGCCCGGGCGCGGCACAGCGCATCCGCACGACATCGGCCGGAATCGCCAGATAGACCGGCCGCTGCTCCGCCAGGCAGACGCCCAGCACGCGGTCGATCTCTCCCGGCGCTGATTTCGGATCATCCAGAATGGCCGAGGCGGCCGTGATCGGAGCGTACATCCGCGATGGGATCCGATAATCCCCCAGCGTGTGATGCAAGAGAGCGCGCGTCTTGAAGTAGGCCGTCGACGGCGCGCCGGTGATCGCCACCACGGGAACCCGCTCGGCGAACGCGCCGGCCACGCCGTTGAGGGCGGAGAGTTCGCCCACCGCATAGGTGGTCACGAACGCCCCTGCCCCCTTGAGCCGGGCGTAGCCATCGGCGGCATAGGCGGCATTCAGCTCGTTACAGGTGCCGACGTACGCGACCTCGCTGGCGAGCACCTCGTTGAGAAAACCCAGCACGAAGTCGCCCGGCACGCCAAAGATATGGTCGATGCCCATCTGCTTGAGCCGGATCAAGAGATAATCCGCCACCGTGACGTCTGCTTGAATGCTCATTGGTCAACCTCGATGGACAGAGATCGGGGTCTTCACACGCCGGACATAACATGTGTGCACAGCGCGTTCACTTCAGGGCGGCCTTGTAATCCCCCTTGAGGAAGGATGCCCTCAAGCTCTTGCGTTTCGCGGAATCGTTCGGCAAGACCGACCATTTGGTTCGTGCCTTGATGATATCGCGAACGGTCCCGGCGTCGTAGCCCGGAACCAGCGGTCCCAGGATTCCCGAGATATCTTCGGGGGCACCGATCTGAAGGTAGGCGGCGACATAGGCCGTGCGGAGCGCGGAAGGATTGCCGCCCAGCGCGTCCCACTTGATGCCGTCGTCGATGGCTGTCCGGAACGCCTTGCGGAACATGGCCCAGCCGTACTGGTCCTTGAGTTTCAGAAACATGCCCACCAGCGGATCTCCGCGTCCCTGCCTCTCATGGAAAACCGCCATCCGCGGCACGAGCGCGTACTCGATCTGGACGGCGGTCATGAGCGGAAAGGGGCTGCGGTGGTTGGCCCACCAGTCGACAGGCCAGCCGCCGCTGACGATCTGACCGGTGAACAGGTTGACCATCTCGTGGGTGATGAGGATGTGCGCCCAGAAGGCCTTGATGCCGTTGGCGGTGCCCGAGAAGGCATCGTAGGAACAGCCGATGCCAGGGCTGCGCTCGCCGGTGATCCGCCGCACCTCGCCGATGTCGCCGGCCGCGAAACCGCCGCCAGGACGATCCATCACCAGAAGCGAGTAGCGAGGCTTGGGCGGCTGGAATCCCCACGCCTCGCGGAGCGTGTCGAAGGCCTTGTCGGCGTAGGCGTACAGGGCCTCGATGTCCGCCTTCTCTTGCTGGTACTGGTCGCTCCGGGCGTACCAGGTCCAGTGCTTCCCCTCGTGAATCTTCTCGAACCGCGGCTTCTGGGCCCGCGCGGCACTGGTCGCGCAGAGTAAAGCGACTGCAAGCGCCAAATGACTGATGGCAATTCCTTGTCGCCCAACGTTTTCGCCCGGGAAAGTCCGTGCGTCTGGGTGCGTCTCCGGTTTCGTCATGCGCTGAAACATGCATGCTCCTTCAACTGACAATGTCTGCTGGAACCGACGTTCAAGTCAGGTTACTATACACGCTGGCCTCTGCTCATGCGAACGGCGAGGGCCCCAGTCCCCGAACCGAGGCCGCCACGGACAGTGTCAATGCCCATCGTTCCGCGCTCATTCCCAGGCTCCCGTTGCGGTTGTTGCCCGCGACCGGTCCAGAGCATCCGGGCTTGAACCAGAACGGTTTTCGGGTCGATCGCTCACCGTAGGACCCGCTCTGCGGACCGACGGCCAGAGCAATTGGTCCGCACAGCGGGCCCCCACGAGATTCAATGAGTGCGCGAACCGTCTGCAAACCGCTCTAGAGCGGTTTTCGGGTCGATCGCTCACCGTAGGACCCGCTCTGCGGACCGACGGCCAGAGCAATTGGTCCGCACAGCGGGCCCCCACGAGATTCAATGAGTGCGCGAACCGTCTGCAAACCGCTCTAGAGCGGTTTTCGGGTCGATCGCTCACCGTAGGACCCGCTCTGCGGACCGACGGCCAGA
>JBMFUH010000005.1:11992-23487 GCA_049966735.1 Isosphaeraceae bacterium | reverse complement strand
CGGGAAACGCGGTCGTCTGGAAGCCGTCGGAGCTGGCCCTGGCCACGGGGCAAAAGCTCCAGGCCAGCCTCGACGAAGCCGGCTTCCCCAGGGGGCTGGTCGCGGCCGTCCACGGCGGGGCGGAGGTGGGCCGGGCCCTGGTCGAATCGAAGATCGATCGGGGGATGTTCACCGGTGGAATCGAAAGCGGACGTCGGGTGCTGGCCGCACTCGGCGCTCGGGGCGTCTCGGCGGTCGCGGAACTGTCGGGCTACGATCCTGCCTTGATCCTGCCCGACGCGCCCCTGGAGAGCACGGTCCGGGCGCTCTCGTGGGCGGCTTTCGTGGGCTGCGGCCAGACCTGCGTCGCGGTCAAGCGAGCCCTCGTCGTGGGCGATCCACACCCCTGGGCCGAGGCCTTCGCCGCCAGCGCCCAGGCGCTCAAGGTCGGCGACCCCGCGCACGCCGACACCGACGTCGGCCCGATGATCACTTCATCCGCTAGAGAACGTTTTGATATTTTCATTAAAAATACAGTCAAAGCAGGCGCACGCGTTCTTGCCGGCGGGTCGAGCCTGCCGGGCCCCGGCTCCTTTTACGCGCCGACTGTCTTGCTGGCGGAGACGGCGGAGGCCGAGGCGGCGCTGGCCGGAGCGTTCGGCCCGGTGATCCTGATCCGGGGCGTGGCCAGCGCCCTAGAGGCCGTCGCCGCGGCCAACGACAGCGACTTCGCCCTGGGGGCGAGCGTCTGGGGCAAAGACCGCAAGGCGGCGCTGGCGATTGCCCGGCGGATCGAAGCCGGGATGGTCTCGGTGAACGAGGCCGTGACCCCCACGGCACACGCCGGCGCTCCCTTTGGCGGCTGCAAGGCCAGCGGCTTTGGACGCACGCATGGTGCCATCGGCCTGCGCGAGTTTGCCCAGCCGCAAGCCGTCTTCCAGCGCGCCTCCGGCGGCTTCCGCCCCCAGCTTTTCCCTTACACGGGCGCACCAGCAGTCGAGCGCATGCTCGCATTTTATTGCCGGCTGTTTCACCATCATGCGTGATGCCAGCCGAGGGAGTGTCCTTGGTATCGCCTGGCATCGGGCATTGTGAAGAAACGATGAAGGTTGGCTTTGTTTCGTCGGAATCAAGTGTCACGCAACCGGCTCCTCCGTGCACGATGCACCTGATAGACGCGGCGTTTTCGGGATTCCGACAAACCGGCTTGGGACCACAATGTCGCATTTCATCGCGCGAGACTGTGACATTGTGTGATCCTGTCTAAGAATCTCGCGGAACCTATTAGACATTGCTGCCGGTCCTGCCCATCCCACCCGACGTGCGAAACGCCGTGGGGTCGGGTGCGAGCAGGGCCGAGGCGTCAGCCGGCTTGCGGGTCGGCCTGTCCTCGGTGGGTTTGTTTTCTCGTTTTCGAGCACGGCCAGTCGGACGTTGGCGTCTCCCCGCCGCCGCCGATCCCCCACACGGCTTTCCCGACCAAGAGGAACGACACGACCATCGTTCCCGGCTTGACCCACAAAGTTTGCGGGACCGGCACGAGTCCGCGGCCGCGTGCAGCCGCTCCCGCCACGAGATCCAGACAGTCCGCTCCGTCCGGCAGTTCGAGTCTTGCCGGCATGAGCTGTCGGTCAGCGAATTGCCAAAGACCCGCGGCGGATTGCTCCATTATCAATTTACCACATGAAAACGGCGCTTGAGCGCAGCGGACTCGACGTGGAGGCCTGAGCGGGGGGCGATGGCAAGCGACACTCAGGCGGTAGGCTGCGTTCAGGCCCGGTTGCCGTTCCGATCCGTGTTTCATCGGTGTTCGGTCCGAGGCTCAGAATTCCCTATTGTCGATTGCCGTGGCGGGCTGGCCTGTCTATAAAGAGGGTATTACAGATCGGCGGTGGGTCCTGGTTTTCGGCCGGCACACTCTCTCGGAGTTCGTTCACGATGAATCGCCACACAGGAATGTCGGCCCTGGGCGTTGTTGTTTTCTCGAGTCTGCTTGGCCTGGGCGCCTGGGCAATGCGTCGGCCGGTGGACCATCCTTCCCTTTCGCAGCGGAGTCCACGAGCCATGTCTGGCGCACCAGAAAAGGTCACACCCAAGGTCGTCAAGACCGATCTTGAGTGGAGAAAGCAACTGACTCCCGAGGAATACCACGTGACCCGCGAGAAGGGGACCGAGCGGGCATTCACCGGCCGCTACTGGAACACCAAGGAAGAGGGAACGTACAAGTGCGTCTGCTGCGGCGCTCCGCTCTTCGATTCCAGCACCAAATTCGACTCGGGCTGCGGCTGGCCCAGCTTCTGGAAGCCGCTGGACGAGGCAGGCGTCGCGACCGAGACAGACCGAAGTCTCGGAATGGTTCGAACGGAAGTAACCTGCCGCAACTGCGGCGCGCACCTGGGCCACGTCTTCGACGACGGTCCCGCCCCCACGGGCCAGCGCTACTGCATGAACTCCGCGTCCCTCCGGTTCGAGAAAAAGCCCGGCGCGGCGGAAACGAAGGAGAAAGGAACAGACAAGCACGACTGATGGAAGTCGGCCAGGGTGGGTGAAGGTTGGACTAGAGCGGTTTGCAGTCGGCTTGCGCACTCATGGAATATCGTAGGGTCCGCTGTGCGGACCAATTGCTCTGGCCGTCGGTCCGCACAGCGGGCCCTACGGTGAGCGATCGACCCGAAAACCGCTCTAGGCTGGGGAGGGGCACGCTCCCACCGCGGGCCCTCGGGTCGAGGCCGCGACCAGGCTCTGGTAGTGGGTGACGCGGTTGCGGCCGGCTTGCTTGGAGATGTACAGCGCCTCGTCCGCCTCCGCGATCAGCTTCGACGCGCTGGTGCTGGACAGGGAAACCGTGGCGATTCCGAGGCTCACGGTCACCGGGCGGAGCAGGCTGGTCCGTCCTGACACGGCGATTCTCAGACGTTCGGCGATGGCGACGCCCGCCTCGCCGTCGGCCGCGGGCAATATGACCGCGAACTCATCGCCGCCTATGCGAGCAGCGAGATCGTGGGGACGGATCTCGGCGCGGATCGAGTCGGCCACCGAGCGCAGCACCTCATCGCCGGCCGGATGGCCGTAGGTGTCGTTGAAGTGCTTGAACTGATCGACGTCGAGCATGATCACCGAAAGGGGATGATCCTCACGGACGGCATAGGAAAAGGCCGCATCAAGAGCTTCCCGGAAGTGACGGCGGTTTTTCAACCCCGTCAGATCGTCCATTGTCGCCTGACGTGCCAGCCGCGCGTTGGCTCGCTCCAGATCCCCCTGTTTGGCAAGGATGCGCTGGGCCGCCTCGAGTCGTACGGTCAGTTCCCGGGAATCGATGGGAATGGCCAGCAGATCATCAGCTCCGGCCGTGAGTGCCTCCAGCCGGTCTCGATGTTCGGCTGACGCGGCAATCAGGATGATATAGGTGTAGGGACCGCCGGTCTGGCCGCGGATTCGCGTGCACAGCTCGGTGCCGTCGAGGCAGGGCATCTGCCACTGGGCGATCACAATCCGCACGCGCCCTTCCTGGGCGATCCGCCAGGCCTGTTCTCCGTTCTGGGCCGTGACCACCGAATGGTCTGACTCCTGAAGGGTCGACCGGAGGAGCGTCTCCGTGGCCTCATCCTGGATTCCCGCAAGCAGGATCGTCGAGGGCCTCGCGGGAGAGAGGAGACGGCTCGGCACGTCGGCATGGTCGCCTGCCGGTTCGGGAGACGACACGCCCCACGACTGCGCCGAGACAGCAGCCAGGTGCGAAGGGGCTGGGGCCGCATCCGCCGCGGTCGGCAGGTTCGCCTTGGCGGAATCTTCGTGGTCGGCCGCCGGGTGAAATGCCCACTGGTCCAGGCGCTCTTCGCGGTAGTTGCCTTCCGGCCCGGTCTCGTCCGATGTCAGCATCTGGATGAACGCCTCGACGGCTTCCGGATCGAGGTGGCTGCCGGCGAGCGATCGAAGATGATCGATCACCCGGTCTTCGGTCCAGCCCTTGCGGTAGGGACGGTCGGAAAGGAGGGCGTCCCAGACGTCCACGACGGCGAAGAGCCGGGCCGCCTTGGGGATCTGCTCGCCGCGCAGTCCTCGGGGATAGCCGGTGCCGTCCCACTTTTCATGGTGGCAATACGGGATGTCGATGGCCGGGCGGAGATAAGGGATGGACGAAAGCAGGTCGAGGGCATAATCGGGGTGGTGGCGCATGATCTGCCACTCGTCCTGGCTGAGCGGTCCGGGCTTGAGGAGGATGGCGTCGGGAATTCCCATCTTGCCGATGTCGTGCAAGAGGGCCCCGCGGTACAGATTGGTCAGTTCCGGCCCGTTGATTCCCATCCGCCGCGCCAGGCGAAGGGTCAACTCGCTCACGCGACGGCTGTGCCCCTCGGTCTCCCTGTCGCGCAGATCCATGGCGCGCGACAAGCCCTCGATCGTGGTGTCATACGCCAGGAGCAGCTCGGCATTGGACCTCTGAAGTTGATCGACCGTCGAGACGCTGTCGATGGCGCGGGCCACCACGCTGTCGCTCATGTTCTGGAGGATGGCCATCAGGAACTCCCGTTTCCTGGCGAGAGCCGCCTGGGCCAGTTTTCTCTCGGCGATCTCGCTCTCGAGGACGCGGTTGGCTTCCGCCAGCTCGGAGGTCCGCTCCCTGACGCGGGGCTCCAGGTCGACATGAATCTCAGCGGCTTGCGCTCGAATGCGTTCGCTGTCCTGATGTAACGAGCCCGAGAGCGAGCTGATCAGCAAACCTCCGAGGGTGAACAGCAACAGCGCGATGCCGCCGTTGGGCAACACAAGCGCTCGCGAGGCATCCTGCAAGAAGAAATAGGAACAAATCGGCAAGGAAAGCGCGATGGCCAGAAAGCCGGGTTTCACTCCTCCGTACCAGGCCGCGATGATGACCGGGCAAAGGAAAAGGATCGTCGCGGGGACCTGGGGGACAAATGCGTCGAGAGCCAGCTTGAGGGGCACAGTCAAGAGCACGCACAGGACCGAGACGGCGTTCGGGCATGCCGGCCCCGTCGACTCCCGCCAACGTGCGCGCGACGACGTCGCGCCGGCCTCGAATTCATGCTTGCTCCCGCCCAGGTGGCCGTTCAATCCCGAAATGCAAGCCTCAACGTGACTTGCGGTTGATTTCATGATGGCGGTCGCTCCGCGTTCTCACTCCTGGCGATGTCAGCCTGGTGAGCGGGGCGATCAAGGAGAGAATTGCCCGTCCATCCGGACCGGTGATCCAGCTCGCTGATCTCGCCCCATTCCATCAGCGACACGAACGCCCTGGCGTGGTGCCTGCCCTACTCAACCGTAAGTCACCTTTTTGTGGTTGGGGCAAGGGAAAGTTCGAGCTGGCCCGGCTTCAGCACGTTCTGGCCAGCACTTGTCTCCCCGCGAGCGCACAGATAAGATTTCAGTAGAAACCGTTACTCCAGTTCAGGCGGTATCAACAGTGAATCTTACGCCGGCCGCTCAGAAGTTCGTGCTGCACTGGGGCGAGATGGGCCAGGCCTGGGGGATCAACCGGACGATGGCCCAGGTCCATGCGCTGCTGTTTGTTGCGCCAACGCCTCTCGACGCGGAGGAGATCAGCAAGTTGCTGGATGTGAGCCGATCGAACGTCTCGACCAGCTTGCGGGAGCTGATCACCTGGGGCGTCGTCCGCCGGGTGCATATCATCGGCGACCGCCGCGACCGGTTTGAGGCGCTCAAGGATGTGATGGAGACGTTCCGGGTAATCATGGCCGAGCGGAAACGGCGCGAGATGGACCCTACCATCGCGCTTCTGGAACATTGCGTTGCCGAGGCGAAGGCCGGTGATGATTCCGAACAATACACCCGTGAACAGCTTGAGAAGATGCTAGAATTCACGAGGATGGTGACGACCTGGTACGGCCACATTGACAGCCTTTCCACCCCCGCGCTCCTGCGGCTTTTCCGTGGTGGGGTCATGCTGGCCAAGCTCTTCACTCGCATCCAGCCGCGCACCCTATCAGGGGCCGACGAGGGAGACACGGCCGAAGCGAGTGCATCCTCGAGCTGAACGTCATTGGTCATTAGTCATTTGCCATTAGTCATTAGTCATTTGTCATTGGTTCCGACTGAGTGCGCAAGGACTAGGGACAGCGAGGCGCAGCCGAGCGGAAGGGCTCAGTACGGAACATTCGATTGGGCCGGGGCTGGCTTCGACGCGGGTTTCGGCGTCGCGGTACTGGCTGGCGAGGGCGCGGCCGGTTGCATGGCAGGCGAGGGGGGTCGCGCGGCAGGCCCGGCCGGTTGCGCGGGGGGCGCTTGCGTAACGATCGCTCGCCTTCTCTTCGCCTTGGCCTTGGCGGCTTCCTTTTCCTTCTCCTTCCGCTTCTCGTCCTTGTGCTCGAGAGCCTCGCGATAGGAGTCGAACGCTTCGTCGTCGAGGTAGCGATCGATCAGAGCCTGGAGATCGTTGAACCGAGCCTGGATGTTCTTGGTGAGCACGGCTGTCTTGGTCCTGGCCTGCTCCTTGGCCGCCTCGTCCTTGAGGCTGGCGAGGCGGTCGGCGAAGACTTTCCGGCCGGGCAAGAGCGCGTACTCCTTGAGCCCCAGCTCGATCGCCGCGTAGTCCTCGCCCTGGAGGCGAGCCTCCAGGCGCTTTTCCAGCCTGGCGCGCTGGGCCACCAGGTCGATGACCTCGTCGCGCAGGGCCTCGAGCTTGACCTGGAAGCTGACTGTCAGGGGCTTGGGGTCGATGGGAATGTCGCGGTTCTCACCGCTCTCGCCGGGCATCACGGGAAATTCCGCGATGGGCTCGGAATCCGCCGCCAGGAGACGGAGGATGACCAGCCCCTTGGCAAAGCCCGGCTTGAGGACGATACGGCCGGTCCGGTCCGTCATGCCCACCTCGCGAGGCAGGCCGTCGGGCACGGTTCGCGCGGTGAGCGTGTAGCCCGCGGCCGGCGCCTTGTCGGAGCGGGTCACGAACCGGTAGTGGATCGAGCTGTCTCCCGGCTTGATTCCGAGCGCCGCCAGCGAGTTCGGCCGGGAAACGCGCTGGGTCAGCGGATCGCGCAGCGGAGTGACGATCTTGCAAACGGCCGTCGAGCCCCGCATCTCCTCGACCTGGAGGTATGTGAAGAGGATTCTCCGGATCACGACCGAGTTATCCTTCATCGTCACGAGTCGAAGCGGAAAAAAGACGGTTCCCTTCCGGACGACGCTTCCCAGCTCGCTGGCCGGGGTGATCGACGCGCCGCGGACCTGCAACAACGCGCGGCCTCCCTCCTGACCGGTGATCAGGGCGGTCGGGTTGAACAGCTCGAGTGCGAAACGGAGCAGGGCCCGGGGCGCGTCGGCCAGCGCGAGGGCCCTGTACACCTGGAGCGGGCTGAGTCTCCTGGTGGCCACGTCGTACTCGCGGCCGCTGAAGATCAGCCCCGCGGCGGACTCGGCTGCCGAGATCCGGATCAGCCAGATCTTGTCGAAGGCCGGGTTGAAGCGAGCGAAGGCCGCGCTCTCGAGCGATTCCAGGTCTCCGCTGGCCAGGGGGCTTGGCTCCTGGGCGATCGTGATGATCCAAGGAGGGCCAACCAGCCTGCGGACGAGCGCTTGCCACTCCCTGAGCAGGACCGAGCGGCAGGCCGCGTCGATTCGCGCCGAGGGATCGAGCGCCAGATGCAGCTCGAGCCGGTAGGGTTGACGGTCGATCGGCTCGTCCGCCGCGGCGTTTGCGGCGCCGGCGGCAAGCGGCAGCAGGATCGCCAGGAAGAGACGCGGCGCGGCGAGCGTCGGGGAAACCCGCACGGCTCGCCCTCCCGATCGCCTGGTCCCCGGCGGAGGCCAAACCCAATCACCCCTCACCCTGCCCTCTCCCGCAAGGGGAGAGGGTGGAATCATGCCTGGCCAGATCTTGACTGCCCACTGCCCACTGCCCACTGCCCACTCCCGGTCGTTTAGCGCTTCGTCCAGGGGTCCTTGGCAACCCACGGTTGGATCTCCCACGATTCGATGCCTTGATAGAGCCGGAGGGTGGTCTCGGCCGGACCTTTGAGCCGAGTTCGCCAGGCGTAATGGTCGGCGACCTGCCAGAGCGGCAAGACCGGCAGCTCGTCGCGCGCCTCCCGGTCGAGCTGAATGACCAGCCCGCGCGCGGTGGAGACCTCGGCGGCCCGGTCAAGTTGAAGCAAGAGCTGCAAGATCCGCGAGCTGGCGGCCGAGGCCAGGGCGTCGGCGTCGGCGGGAGCGTCGTAGCCGGGGCAGAGCAGGGGGCCCGCGTCCAGAACCGGCTCCTCGCAGCGAATCGCCCGGTAGACCAGATCGAAGCGGCGGCCGGCGTGCAACTCGGCCTCCAGCTCGGACTCGGATTTCTCAATGGTCTCGATCTTCAGCCCCACGCCGCGGAAGGCATCAGCAATCTTGGGCACGACGGTCTGGGCCTCGGGGATGGCCGGATACTCGAACTTGAGCTCGATTTGCGAGCCGCCCAGCTCCTTGCGTGCCGCGGCAACCAGCATCAAAGCCAGCGCGGGGTTGTACTCCAGCGGCCTCACGCCGGGCGCGTCGGCGTACGAGCCCTTGACGAAGGGGCCGTCGGCCACATTGCTCGTTGCATCGAGCGGGCGACGGAGCACCGTCCCTTCGAGCAGCGACCGGCGGTCGATCGCGTAAGAGAGGCCCCGGCGCAGCGAACGATTGCGGAGTGCCGGGTTCCTGCCGTCCACCGCGATCAAGTGCATCAGAGGGGTCGTGTACTGCCCCAGCTTGATCTCGGGGTGGGCCTGGAGCAAGGGGACCAGATCGGCGGGGACATGGGCCAGCAGGCTGACCTCACCCTGCAAGAGCGCGCCCGCGAGCGCCCGCGAATGATTGAACCGGACCTCCCGGAGACGTCGAATCCGCGGGGCGGTGATCTTCTCCGTGCGGACCAGCTCGATCGAGCGGTCCGACGACGAGGTGCAGCGAAACAGGCCGTCGGTGACGAGCAGACGCTCCTGCGAGACCGTGGCGATCCGGCCGTCGATGCCGGCGTGAGCCGGTCCCACCGGCCAAAAGAACCACGAGCCCAGCCTGACGAGCGGACGGTTGAGCCGAACCTCGATGCGGCCCTCCGTCGCCTCGACGCGGTCCAGGATGTCGGCCCACCGCGCCTGGTACCTGGTTGAATTGGGGTCGGTGCGATCGATCAAGGCCCGAGCCACGTCGACGGCGGTCGCCTGCCGGGAGCCGTCGGACCAGGCGATGCCGGGCTGAATGCGCAAGACCAGCCGTCGACCCAGGTCCGTCGCCTCGACCGCGGCGGCGAGCTGACCGGGGAGCTTGCCCTGCTTCGCATCGTCGTTGTCGGCGGCGAGGATGGGGCGGTAGAGCAGCCGGCAGACCCGTGCATCCGCCGGGGAACGCAGCCAGGGACCTAGGGGATGGGCAACGTCGGCGACCCCGACGTCGAGCGTGGGACAGGCCTCGAACGCCTTCACATAGAGCGACTCGGCCCCCTCCAGCGTCGGCCAGATCCGAAGAGCGTCGACCAGGGCGTCCAGCCTGGCCGCGTCGGATGGGGAGTGGGGAGTAAGGAGTGGGGAGTCGGGCGCGGGGTCACTGCTCCCTGTTCCCGATTCCCGACTCCCGATTCCCGACTCCCGCGCCCGCTTGCTCGCCAGCGCGATGAAACGTGCGCGCATGTCGCGAACCACCCCGAGCTCCGGCGCCATCTGCTCGAGTTCGTGGAGGAACCGCCGTCCCTTGGCGAACTGGCGTAGCTCCAGCGCGCGGGTGATCCAGCCGCCGTAGGCCGAGCCGAGCTTCTCCAGCAGGCCGGGAAAATCTCGCTTGCGCAAAAGCAACTCGCGGAGCAGGCGCAAGCCGCGCTCGTTGTCGCCGGCGATCAAGGCGTCGGAGCCCTCGGCGAAGAGCACCCGGTTGACGTGCTCATCGACTCCGGGCCACTTGGGGTTGCGGGCGTGAACCCGCAGCAGGCACTCGAACGCCGGGGCGAACTGTCGGGCCAGGGTCAACCGGTCGGCCTCGGCCAGGAGGATGTCCTCGAAGTACTCGATCGACCTGATGCTCCTCCGCTTCACGGTGTAGTCTTTGACCTCGACGTTCTGGAGCAGATGGATCTTGATCGTGTGCTCGGGACTGTCTATCGGCTCCTCCTCGTCCTCGTCCTTGCCCTTGCCGGCGGGCTTGAACTTCGACTTCTCGCCAGGCAGACCGATGTTCCCTTCCAGGGGGATCTTCATATCGGTTCCCGTGATCCGGACCAGCTCTTCCTTCTTCACCTTCTTGACATTGATGGGCGGCAACGGGCGCGGGCTCACGGGATCGACGATCAAGACCGTGCCGTCGACGAGCGTGATCCGGTCAAATGGCATCGAACGGAGAACCTCCGAGGTCCGCGGCCCCGCTTCGGCCTCCGGGGCTGGCCGAGAGTCGAACGGAATAAGTTCCGTTCGACTCTCGGCCGCGAAGAGCGCCAGGATACAAGCCGCCGAGGAAAGGGCCGCCAGGAGACGGGAGATCGAGCTGCCGTTCATGGTCCTTGGTCCGTAGTCGTTGGTCCTTGGTCCGTAGTCGTTGGCCCAAGCACTCTTTTTGTAGTATACGGTATCGGAGCGCGACTCCGCAGTATCGTTGGTGAGCCACCGACCCCAAATCCACTCTGGCAACTGGCAACTGTTATAATCACCGCATGGAAACCGCGCGGAATGCCACGGTGCTCGATCAACTGGTCGGGCCGTTGGGCGAATGCCTGACGCCAGAGTCGGCCCGGCGGCCGCTTGCGCTGAAGGCCGATCCCAAGCTGCAAGCGCACGTGGACAACTTGGCCGCGCGTCACAGCCAGGGCTTACTGACACCCGACGAGCAAGCCGAACATGGCAGGTACGTTTCCTTCGACACCTTCATTGCCATTCTCAAGTCGAAGGCCCGCCAACTCCTGGACGCCAGCCGCGGTGGATGATGGGGAAGTCGAGGGAAACATGGCGGATTGCCACCGTAGACTGCGCGATTTGTTAAAGGGACGGGACTGCCTCGCTTGCCGAGTCTTCTTCCACAATCCACTATGTCTCCCTCGCCGTTCTACTGGCAGGTAAGGGCACCGTAAACGGCATCGGCGAAAACCGAGCACCGGGTCTGACCCCGTGAAGTTCACTATGTCCCCCTCGGGGCCTTCTATGTCCTCCTCGGGGGCCTCCCCAGATCAGGCGCTGGACGGGGCGAGCCACGAAGCCACGATTTCTCACGCGGCGCGGTAGAAGTCGCGGCCGGAAGTCGTTACAGTAATTTGGGAAAGGTTCAGCAGCGCGCCGTCCGGGCTTGGCATGGAGCCCGGCGCGGAAGGAGAAGTCCATGGTCAAGGTGCTGAGAGGTACAGTGCGCGGTCGGACGATCGAGCTGGAGACGGATCCCGACATCGAGGACGGCCGCAAGATCGAGGTCGTCATACGTACCAAGTTGCTTCCCGGCCCTCCGCCTTGTTTGCGGCCTGGGGCGGCTGCCGGCATGATGGCCGAATACTGGACCGAGGAGGACGATCGGCTTCTGGCGGAGATCGAGCAGCGCCGGCATCGTCCCTC
>JBMFUH010000005.1:0-11982 GCA_049966735.1 Isosphaeraceae bacterium | reverse complement strand
CTCCACGCGGGATCTCCCCCAATGAGCTTCCTGCTGGATACCAACATCCTTTCCGAATATTTGCGTCGGCCCTCCGGCTTGACACACCGCTTCATCCAGCACGGCGGCCGGCTTTACACGTCGAGCATTTCACTTGCGGAATTGTACGATTGGGCGTTTGGCCGGCACGATCCTGCTCCAACCCTCGCGGCGATCAGGGCGGTCCTCGAGCACGAGGTGGTCGTTCTTCCCTTCGATGCCGACTGCGCCGGGGCATTTGGCCGGCTGCGCTGGGATCTGCGGCGCGGGGGGATTGGCATCGATGACATGGACCTGCTCATCGCCACCACGGCGTTCGTCTTCGACCTGACGGTGGTCACGCATAACACAGTCCACTTTGCCAGGATTCCGGACCTCCGGCTGGAGGATTGGCTCACACCTTGACCAGACTTGTGGGTCCGTGAACCGGACGGGACCTAGAGCGGTTTTCGGGTGGATAGCGTCCCGAAGGGTCCTCTGCGCGAACCGATCGCCGGGCATTTGGTCCGCACAGCGGACCCTAGTTGGATCCCACAGTGAGACATTAAGACCTTCAATTTCTACCTCGTTCTTGCGACCTTCGCAGTTGGCGGAACGAGTGCCATTCGTGCCAGCCACTTTTCCCCTCGAACAGGATCCGACCCAGCGAAGCTCCCCACTGCGGTTCATGGTCCCCAGGTCCCTCCTTCTCAAGGCCGGGAGACGTTGTTCGAGTTGAGCGACAAGGGTGCGACCGTGCCGCGGGCGACCGGTGCGATCGGCTGTGCCCCGATGGCCAGCATTCCGCCAGCGGGAAGAATGCCCAGGTCGATCCGCTGGCGCCCGGCGCCGCCCTCCAGGGAGCGCGCGTGAAGACGTCCTTGCCTGTCGAGGAACCAGACCAGTTGGCCGTCGATCAGGGGCGTGCCTGCCACGGGAGCATCGAGCTTGATCGTCCAGAGCTTGCGGCCATCGCGGGAGAGAGCCATCACGCCACCACCTCCGTCGAAGACGAACACGCGATCGCCCACGGCAACCGGCCGGCTCAAGAGAGGCGCTTCCAGAGGCCAGGAGCCGATTGGGCTCAGGTCGCGCGCGGAGAGGGCCCGCACACTCTGGTCGGCGGTGGCGACGATGACGGCTTGGCCGGTCGCCGCCGGATCGGCGATGATCCGCTGGTTCAGCAAGGTTTCCGCCTCGACAGCCAGGCGGGGAACTGGCTCCTTCCTGAGACTGAGCCTGCGCACGCGCCCGGCGTCGTCGGCCAGGATCACGCCCGGCGCGTCGAGACGGACGGGGGCTCGCCAGCGGCCCCGGCGGTCGCGATCGAAGACCGGCACGAGTGGCTCCGCCCTGGATCGGGCCGTCACCGGGTCGATCAGATAGGCCCTGCCGTCGCCGCCCGGAATCAAGAGATCGCTCCCCCAGGCCAGGGGCGTCGCCGCCAAGGGGGCGGGAAGCTCGAGCTTCCGCCAGCCGCCCGACTGCCCGGCTTCCCGGACCCAGACGACTGGCGATTCTCCCCGGGGCGCGATCACGTCGGCTCCCTGGCCGGCACCGCCCAGGGAAATCAACGTTCCCGAGGGGATGTGGGCGTCGCCGGGACGGGGCAGCGGCAACTCGACGAATCCTCCCGATTGCACCTGCTTGAGCGACAGCCGGGCGACCGCGCCGGTCTGGCCCACGCTCTTGAGCCCCGCCTCGCCCCGTGTCGGCGCCAGGGGCGTGGGCCAGGGAGCACCCAGGACGCTCTGCCAGGCGACCGTGCCTGTTGTCTTGTCAACTCCCAAGAGCGAGATCCCTCCGGTGGCGGGGTCCTGAAACGTCAAGACGACGTGCCGCGAGGCCAGTTGCAAGGGGGCGAGTGCGGGGCCAAGCTGGCCCAGGGGCAGTTGGGAGGTGATCTGTCCCCGTTCCGGATCAAGGCTGAACTTGCCCGAGCGCCCGGCCGAGAGCCAGAGCTCGCGTTCCGAGACGGCCAGCCCGAAGGCGAGGCCCGAGGCGGCGGCGTCCGGGTTGAGCTGGGCCAGCGGATGCAAAGGCGCCTTGCTGGCATAGTCCCCCAGGGCATAGGCCTCCACGCCTCCCTTGTCTCCCGTCGCCCAGATGATCGAGCCCGAAGCCGCGGGGCTGCTCCACGTCCAGCCCGGCACCTGAACTTGCTGGACCTGCCGGACCTTCGCCCCCTCGTCGTCCAGGACCAGCACGCGCCAGCGGCTGTCGCTGGGACGATCGTTCTCGGCGATGACGAGGAATCGGCCGATCCGGACGGGGGAACACGGAATGGAACCGTCTTCATGGCCCAGGTATTCAACCACCAGACAGCCCAAGGTCTCGCGGGCCAGGACGAACAGGCAGGCCCGCCGCCCCACCAGGTAGAGGTAGCGCCCTTGCTCGTCGCTGGCGGGAGAGCGGGAGAGCGGCAGGCCCAGATTGACGGTGGCCTGTCGCTCTCCGGACGAGAGTGCGATCACCATCAGCTTGCCGCTGGGAAGCACCTGGAAGAGCCTGTCTCCCTGGATCAAGGGGGGGCCTTCCACCAGCTCTCCCAGCTCGTGCCGCCAGAGCAGTTTCCCGGTTGCGGCCTCGAGGCGGAGCAACTCGTTGTGCCGCGCGTCGGCGACGAGGACCGTTGGATCGCCGGGGACGGCCCGCGGCGGAAAGGGCGAGGCCAGACCCACGGGGCGTTGCCAGACCGGGGAACCGGTCACGCCGTCAAGGCAATAGGCGAGCCCGTCGGCCAGACCATAAACGAACGCCTCGGGCGTCAGTTTTGCCGCCCTGGGAGTGAGCGACGACCGGAGCACCAGGCTGGTGGGCGGGCCCAGGACCTCCGGACGTTCCGTGGTCGCGGCGGCCTTGTGCGTCCTATCAACCTTCACGGCCTTGCGGATCAGATCGTTTGCCTGGGTCATCCGCTGGAGCAGGTCGCGATCCTGGGCCAGGTCGGCATACTGGTCCAGGAGCTGGTCCCTGGCCTTGTAGACGAGCGCGGCGGAGCCCTTTTGCAGGCCGAGATCCATCGACGCCAGGGCGGCCGCGCGAACTTGCGACTTGCGGACCGCCGCGCGGGCTTCGTCGAGCAGGCCGGGCAGCCGCGACCGCTTCAGGAAACTCTCCGCGGGTTCGCCGGCAATCTCGGCGTGAAACGGTACGACGCTCTCGGCCTCCTTGAGCGCTTTCTCGTCGGCCGAGCGCCGCGAACGATCCGCCAGCCCCTCGCCGATCCGGATCAACAGCTCGGCCAGCTCGGGACGTTCGTCGCGGTATTCCGGAAGATTGCTCACTTGCTCAACCATCTCGTGAGCGGCTTTCAGGGCCGTGCTCCACGTGCCGCCGGAGATGCTGATGTACTGGCGGACGTTCGCCAAAGCGCGGAGCACCCGCGCCTTGCCGACGCGTTTGTCCTGAGGATGGGCGGCGAGAAAGTTGTCGAAATCGCGGATCGCCGTGCGGTAATCGCCGTCGTCCACGTCCTGGACCGCCTGGTTGTACCGCTGGTCGGCCAGGGTCTTGGTGATGATCGACTTCAGCCCGAACCCCAGGAGCACCAGCAGCCCGAAGGCCAGCGCAAGCCCCAGCACGAGGGGAGATGAAACGATGCGCTCCCGGCCCGGCGCGGCGGCCCGCTCGTCGCGCAGTTCCCGGTACCATTGCCGGATCCAGGCGAAGCGTGGCGGCGCCTGGGGGCCTGCCTGCTCGCGCCCGCGGGCTTTCCCATCCGGGCCGCGATCCAGCACGGGCGAAGCGGCTGAGGCTGCAACGTTCTCCGCCGCCCCCCGGTCGGCCTCCAGGTCGGCCAGCCAGTCGTTGCGTTCCAGCGGCGCAGGGGGTGCCGAGGCGCGGGCGGTGGTCGGCTGCCCCTCCCCCCGCTCGCGGGCATCCCTGGCGGGCGGTGCAAAATGAAGGGGGCCTTCCACGACCCGCGTTCGTTCCTCATCAACCCGCCGGGCTGGCCGTTTACGGGACTGTGGCTGGTCCTGCTCCTCGACCCGGAAGAGGAACAACCGGCAATCTCCGACGACCATCTCATCCCCCTGGTGCAGGCTGGACGAGGTCATCTTATGGCCGTTGACGACCACATACTCGGCATCGGGCGAAGCCTCGACTCGATAGTTTCCCTTCTTCCAGCGAATCCTGCCGTGCACGGGCATGATGCCCGCGCCGGGAAGCATGATGTCACACGCGGCGCTGCTGCCGAAGAGCAAGGGATGGTCGCGCGCCAGGTCGACGAATTGAACGCGCCCTTCGCCGTCGTGTACTTCCAGGGTTGCCATGCGAGACGTTTCAGCTCCGGGAGGGTGGGGCGAGGACTCTTGGAATGACACGAGCACGATGGTGGAGCGAATGCAGGGCCTTAGCGCAAGGTTTCCTGGGCGATTACCTGAAAGCCGTAGCCGTCTCCCTTGGGCACGACGCCGAACCGGGTGACCCGGATCTCGCCAGGCTGGCGGCCTCGATAGCGGACCTCGAGCTGGGCGAGCTGCTCTTCCACGGCTTTGGGATAGAATTGCAACACGACGCCCTCGCCCACGTTGATTCCCGCCTTGCTGAGCAATGCCAGGTCTTCGGCTTTCCGTCCTCGCCCTTGCCAGAGAAAGTAAAGCCGACCGTCGCTCCGCCCCGAGCCCGTGCGCCGGGTGGGCTGGGGACTGGCCAGATTCGACAGGTAAACAAGCTGGTCGGGCCCAGCGACGACTGCCAGCTCCACGCCCAGGGCGTCGAGCTGGCGCGCATATTCCTCGGGGCTCTGGCCGGTATTGTACACGATGCTCCAGCGCTGTTCGCGGGCGACTCCGCCGTCGCCGGGCCCGAAACCCAGCCCCGGCCCGCCCGTGCCCAGCTTGCTGGCCCGCTTGCCGCTGGCCACGGGCCCGCCGCTGGGCAGCACCGGACCCAGGTCCACCTCGGCAAGACCCGAACCGGCCTCGGCCACCGCGTCGAGCATTGCCCCGGGAGTCGATTGCACCGAGGGCTCCTCGAAGTCTCCCGCCTCCTCCTCATTGTTGGAGGCGAAGGGCGCGGGATCAGCGCCGGGGACGTCGATCTTCTCGGTCGAGCCCGGCGTCCCCTCGGGACTGCCCCCGCCGCCACCGGACACCTCGATGATCTGCAGCGGCGACGTCACGCGGGAGGCGTAGGCCTGGTTGGTAAGGTAGATCAGGCCCATGAGTCCCACGATCAGCAGTGCACCGAGTACGACGGCGATCAGGAACGACGTCACCCGGTCGTAGATCGACTCCCCCAGGACCCTGGACTCGAACTTGCCGGCGGCGGACGGGGATGCCGCCGTCTTTCCTCGCGGAGTTGATGTCGCTGTCATGGTTTGGGACTCCGGACCGGTTTCGCGGCCCCAGGGGCCGGCGGGGGGCGAATCGCCAGATCATCATCCGCGTCCACATCGAGCGGGCGGATCGCGTCGTACCATTCGCGCCAGGCCTTGGCGGCCGCTTGCCGCTGCTCGGGCGTCGACGGGCTGGGAGGGCCCAGACCGTCGATTTTCCGGCTCAGGAGCTGCAAGCCCGTGCGCGCGGCGTCGACCACGTTCTCCTCCGGATCCAGGAGAGCGGCGATCAGATCGGGAACCACGTCCAGATCACCCGTACGGGCCAGCGCCCAGGCCGCAACCTGACGCATCCCGGCGTCCCGGTCGGAGAGCAGCTTGCGAAACCGGTCCTTGAACGGGCGGAGGGCGTCGGGCCCCTCACGCTGGAACTTGACGATCAGCCCCGCCACGGCCGCGTCGGCGGTCTGGGCGCGCGGGTCTTCGAGGACAGCGAGCATCCCCTCCACCGCGCCGTTCATGGGCCGGCTCATGACGCGTCCGCCGGCCACCGTCATCGATGTCAGGTCGCTGGGCAGATAGCGCCCTCCCACCAGCGTGCCGGCCCCCAACCGCTTGATCTTGGCTCGCTTGATCGACTTGGCCGTTGACTTGACGAGGTAGAGAATCGACCAGACCGTGTTCATGTCGTCGGTCTGGGGCAGGGCGCGCCATGATCCGTCCGCCTGCTGGCTCGCGCGAATGAAGCTTCGTCCCTTCTCCAGGATGTCCACCCTGCCAATCGTGTTCCTCTCGGCAAAGGCGGCCACCCGCTCCAGGCCGTACAGAGCATAGTAGATGGACTGGCCAATCCGGTTCGTGTCGCTGGTGGTGTAGTTGGAAGCCAGCCAGGCCATTCCCTTTTGCACCGCCTTGTCGATCTCGACCAGGGATGTGGAGACTGCGTAGTTCTGATTGGAGTTGTCGGTGGCGATCACCGTCAACAGGGCATTGCTGCCGCGTCTGGACTGGCGATACCGCTCGAGCTGCCGCTTGCAGAGCAAGAGGCTCCCCACGCCGGCGGCGGTCATCGACATGTTCTCGCGGTACTCAGGTTGATCGCGATGATAGTTCCAGCTTCCCCCTGAGCCCTGCTTGGAAAGGTACCAGCCCGCGGCCCGGTCCCAGACCGAGGGAGGAATGTCAATGCCGGCGTTGTCACATTCCCAGAGCCCGAGCAGGGCATACTGGGAAATCGACGTGTCGCCGTAGGGGCGGGTGTCGTAGTCCCATGATCCGTTCGCCTTCTGTTTCCCCAAGAGATAGGTTGCGACCAGGTCGAGTTCGCTCCGATGCTCCCCCCCCTCGAGGTTCGACAGCGCCATGGCGACCACGGCTGCTTCGTACACGTCGTGACCGCCTGTCCGCTGGGGCGAATAACCGCTGCTGGTGAACCGCTGCTGGATCGTGGCAAGACATCCCCGGAGCACCGGATCGGTCTGGGGAGTGTCGCACTTGAGAAGCGCGAGGGCGATCATCGCCGTCTCGCCCACCTGCGCCCTGCCGACAACGCTCCTGAGATACTGGAGCCCGGAATTGACTGCTTGCTCCTGCTCCCCGCGCGCGGGCTCGCCCGCCACCCAGCAAACTACCGGTGCCAGCAGCCAGGCCCAAGTCCAGCGAAACCGTCGTCGCGGCATCGTTCCCTCGCACCCCGAAAGGGACACGCCCGTAGGAAGCTCTGGCTTCCATGCGATTTACGGTCTGTGCAAGTTCATTGTACCTGGAACCGCGGCGATTTCGAACTGCCGGGTTCGGAAGTTCGAGGGGCGGACATCCCGAGGCAGTCCGGTCCGCCGTCGGCTCAATCGAGGGCGCGGACGCGGATGTTCCGGAAGGCCACCGGCCCGTGGTCGGCCTGGAGCATGAGCGGCCCCCTCCGCGCCTCGGGCAGCCGCCACGCATGTCCCGTGGGAGCCTCCAGTTCCTGGTTCTCGTGCACGACCTTGCCGTTCAAGACCACCTTCACGAATCTCGCGTTGGCGGTCTTTTTCCCCGACGCGTCAAATCGAGGCGCCCGGAAAACCAGCTCGAGCGACTGCCACTCCCCCGGCGAGCCAGCCGCATTGACCTTGGGGGCGTATCCGTCATCGAGATGATGATACCGCGGCAAGAGCTCGGCCCGGGGATAGATGCCGCCGCACTCGCTTCCGGTCAACTTCCTCGCCCCCCGGCTGTCGCAGATCTGTATCTCGTAAAGCCCCTGGAGCTTCACTCCTGAATTGGAACCCTTGGGAATCAGGAATTCGAGGTGCATTTCGAGATCGCCATACCCGCGGCTGGTATAGAGGTTCCTGGTCCGGCCTTCGGGTCCGTTGATGATGACGCCCTTCCCGGCAACACCCACCAGCCGCCTGGCGTTGTGCGGATCGATCCGCGCATCGCCGGCCACGAACCAATTGCCGGTGGGCTGCCGCCAATTCGCCAGCTCGTGATCGTCCGTCAGGTCCGTCCACTCCGCATCCTGAGCACTGGCTACAAGTGGGCATAAGATCATCAAGAGAACCACACAGCCACGAAGTTTGCCGCAAGCGCTCTCGGTCATGAATAATCCCTCCGCGGATCAGGAACGGGACGTGGTCCTTCGTTGCCTTCTGTTCAAGTCTTCTTTCGCGGCGCGAGACACACCTCGAAGGCCCGTGAACGAACCGGGGCATTTGGTCCGCACGGCGGACCCTACGATATTTGATTCGTGTGCAAGCCGACTGTAAACCGCTCTAGGCTTTCATCGCGACCGGGTCCCAGCTCAGGACCTTGCCCTCGCGCAGGCTCTGGTTGCAGAGAAGTGCCGGCGCCGCGGCGCGGAGGCCGAAGGTGGCGTTCTCGTAGACCGGCTTCTTTTCCCGGACCGAGGTGAAGAACTTGACGAGGTGATCCAGCCGCTCGTCATAGCCCTCGGGGACCGAATACTTCTCGGGCCAGTCGCGGCCCTTCGAAGCGGAGGTCGGGGGCGGCTCGATCGTCAGCTTTTTCGCCAGCTCGTCCTGCATGGCCTTGGAGAACGTGACGACCGAGTTGTACCCCTTGAGCACGTCCTCTCTGCTCGGGCTAACGATGCCGACGCGGCGGAGCGTGAGCTGGGTGAAGCTGACGTGGATCACGCCGTCCTCGCCCACGAACCGGAACATCTCGTCGCCGCCGCCACCGTCCTCGAAGTTGCACTGAAGCGCCAGCGTGAACGCCGGGTGCTTCTCGGTCGCGGGGTAGTCCATGAGCCCCATGATGAAGTCGTAGACGTCCCGGCCGTCTTTCCAGTACCGCCGTCCCCCCATCCCCGCGATCTGGTTCGGCCCCAGCGCGCCTGTCGCGTGATGGATTCCCGTCAGCAGGTGCACGAACAGGTCGCCGGCGACCGCGGTCCCGTAATCGGAGTAGTTGCGCCAGCGGAAGAAGCGGACGGCATCGAACGGGCGCTTGGGGGCGCTGCCCAGGAACCGCTCCCAGTCCACGGTCTGGGGCGAAGCGTCCAGCGGGATCGTGTACTGCCAGGCGCCGATGGTCGAGTTGCGGTTGTACCGCGCCTCCACCGAGTTGATCGCGCCGATCGCTCCCTGGGAGATCAGCTCGCGAGCCTTCTCGTAGATGAGCGAGCTGGCGTACTGGCTGCCGACCTGGAAGGTCGCGCCGGTCTCCTTCTCGGCGGCGATGACGTCGGCACCTTCGCCCACCACGTGCACCATGGGCTTCTCGCAATACACGGCCTTGCCCGCCTTCATGGCGTCGATGGAGATCCGCGCATGCCAGTGGTCGGGAACACAGACGAGGACGGCATCGACGTCGGGGCGAGCCAGAATATCGTGGTAGTCAACGTGGGATTTGATCCGCTCGCCGAACCGTTCCCGCGCATGCACGCGCCGGCCTTCGTACAGATCGGCGACGGCGACCAGCTCGACGCCCGGCACCTTGAGCGCGGTTTCCGTGTCGATGAAGCCGATGATGCCCATGCCGATCGTGGCGATCCGGACCCGATCATTGGGCCCTCGCGTGCCGGCCTCGAGGAACTCCTCGGGCCTGGACAACTCGAAAAGTCCTTCACCTCGAGCGGTCGTGACGAGCGCGGGCAGCGCCGAGCTGATCGCCGCCTGCTTGAGGAACGACCGCCGGGTGCCCAGCGCTTGATCCTCGTCCTGACCTGAAACATTCTGTCGATCGACCATGCGCGTCTCTCCCGAGATTCGAGCGTCGCGACGTTGCGCGGCAGTTTCATTCTTCCGCCCCTCAGAATACGAGGCGCAAGCCGGCGCGGCCAGCCGGTTGTCGGCGAGACCATGTTCCGTGCCGCCGTGGCGCGCAATCAATCAGGTGGGGTTGACAAGGTGGACGTGGTGTTGTTAGTAGTGCTTGAAGAACCTTGGTGTGAAAGGTTCCTGAATACGATCGGTTCTTCCCAGCTTCGCCACGCGACAGCTTGACTAGGAACAACTGACACCGTTGTCTTCGCTGACAGCGTTTCCCGCCACCGCCACCCTCCTGGCTCGAGCGACGAGGAGATTGAGTATCTGCCTTCTGGATCGCCAGGCTTCGATCGCCCCGATTCCTTGATGCATCACTGAGGACCACCCGCCCAGCGAACCCGGCGCCATGAGGCGTGTCGCCCAGGCGGCACTCGATATTCTTCTCGCGCTTTCCAGCCGCTGCTCTCTCCCAACCAGTATCGCGCCTGTTTCTGAACAAACGAACCTCATCGGTGGAGGGTCGGGTTGTTTGGTGCCTGCTATCGAGCGTCACCAGCGTCGGAGTCGTTTCCGGCGTCCGGCCCAGCTCTCCCCATCGAGAAAGCACTGTGATCAACGTTTGACACTCAATAACCGCGAGTCTGCACTTGGCATAGTCGACCCACTCCATTGATTTGGAGGCTTCGAGATGGAACTGGAACAACGACGGATTGGCTTTTCGGGGAACTTGCACTCGCCGCGCTACGATCGTTCGCGAGAGGAGCCGCGCATCCAGCGAGGGCAACGCGACGGAGTGCGGTTCTCCCAGGTTCATCACGCCGGAATACGGCACCTCTTCGCCAGGGCTAGGGCGCGGACGGATGCCGCGGACGAGCGGGCCCTTGCCCGGACCCTGGAGACCCTGACGCACGCAACCGAGCGCGCGGGGCTCAACTTCGAGGTCGTCCGACAGTCCGTGTTCACCTCGGACCCGCGAGTGGCGGCCTGTCTCGAAAGCGAGGGGCTTTTCAAGCACGGCAGCGGTCCCGTGATCGATCTGTTCTGGCAACAGCCGGCGGACGGGTCGTTGCTGGTGATCGAGAGTTGGGGCGTCGCGTCCGGGGAGGAAAGCGTCAACGTCGAACATCCCGTCGCCAACCTGGCGCTGGTTCACCAGGAAAGCATGACGACGGTTCACGCCGCGTGCGTCGCCAGGCAGATCCCCGGCAGCGGGGTCCATGCGCAGACGCTCGCGGGGTTCGAGGCTCTGCGCTCGCTCCTGGCCGTCGGTGGGGTCGGCTTCGACCGCGTGATCCGGACCTGGCTCTACCTGGGGGAGATCACCGGCGGCGATGGAGCAACTCAGCGGTACAAGGAGCTGAACCGGGCTCGGTCTGATTTCTTCGCCACCTGCTCTTTGGCCCCGAACCGATCGCTCACGGCCGATTCGCAATATGCCTATCCCGCCAGCACGGGGATCGGCGCGCTCGGTCACGACCTGGCGCTGGGCTGCCTGGCGCTGGTCACGGACCGGGAAGACGTTCAGACCATTCCGCTGGAGAACCCGAGACAGGTCGCCGCGCACGATTACGGGGCGATCTACAGTCCTCAGAGCCCCAAGTTCAGTCGAGCCATGGCGGTGGAGATCGGCACCGACGCCTTGATTCTCATCTCCGGCACGGCCAGCATCACCCGGTCGGAAACGCGACACCTGGGTGACGCGGTCGCTCAGACCGAGGAGACGTTGACCAATATCGAGGCCCTCATTGCCGAGGCTAATCTGGCGCGCCACGGCTTGCCGGGGTTCGGGTGCACGCTCGCCGACCTCGGCGTCGCCAGGGTTTACATCAAGCGAGAAGCGGACTATCCCGCCGTTCGCGAGGTCTGCGAGCGGCGTCTGGGCCAGGTCCCGGTGACGTATACCGTGGCCGACGTTTGCCGTTGCCAGTTGCTCGTCGAAATCGAGGGAATCGCCTTTTCGAAGTGGGCCCTGGCTTCGCCGTGATCTCACTCAAGGGGGATGCGACCGGCCTGGCCGGATCGCAACCGAGGGGGAAAGCGGAGAATGGGCCACGGATGAACGCAGATGAACACGGCTGGGATTGGGACCGAGGGCAAGCGATCTCGCCCCGCGTCCCAAGTTCTTTCAGATCCGTGTTCCATCCGTGTTTCATCAGTGGCCCGAGAACCCTCGTTCCCCCATCACCGGTCCCGTGACGATCGGGCGCGGAGAGGCGCTCCCATTCCAGCATCCGGGCCACGTGGGCGCCGAGGACCTTGCCCCAGAGGGCTGCGCCGAGGGCGGACATGTGGGCGTCGTTGATGGCACCGTTGAAGAGCGGACTGGTCGCGAGCTGTTTCTCGCCCCGGCGAGCGCGCTCGACTTGCAGGCGAAAGTGCTCGTGCGCGAAGTGCTCGACCGGGTTGCAGTAGTCCATGCCGCCCGTCCCCAGCAAGTTGCTGACACGACCGGGATACGTCCCCTCGTTGCGCGCGGCGGTCACCTGG
>JBMFUH010000004.1:0-25217 GCA_049966735.1 Isosphaeraceae bacterium | reverse complement strand
GGGTTCCTGTCGGAAAACGCGGAATTCGCCAAAGCCTGCATGAGCGCGGGGATCGAATTCATCGGCCCGCGGCCCGAGCTGCTGGAGCTTCTCGGCGACAAGGTGGCGGCGCGAGCCCTGGCTCGCGCTGCTGGGGTACCGATTCTCTCGGGAAGCGATGCGCCGGTCTCCCCTGGTCCGGACGCGCATGCCGCGGCCAGGGCGCTTGGCTATCCGGTGATCGTCAAGGCCGCGATGGGGGGTGGTGGACGCGGCATGAGGGTCGTCGAATCCGAGGATGCTCTGGACCCGGCTCTTGACCAGGCCCGGCGAGAGGCTCAGACCGCGTTTGGCTGTCCCGACGTCTTTCTCGAGAAGTTCATCCGCCGGGCCAAGCACATCGAGGTTCAGCTTCTGGGCGATCGCCATGGACATCTGGTTCATTTGCACGAGCGTGACTGCTCCATTCAGCGGCGTCACCAGAAGGTGATCGAGATCGCTCCAGCCAGCAGTCTCGATCCATCGCTCCGCAAATCGATCTGTGATGCAGCGCTGGCGATCGGTCGCAAGGTCGGCTACGAGAATGCCGGAACCGTGGAATTCCTGGTCGATGAGGAATCCAGCTCGTTCCACTTCATCGAGGTCAATCCTCGTCTTCAGGTCGAGCACACGATCACCGAGATCATTACCGGGGTCGACATCGTCAAGAGCCAGATCCTCATCGCCCAGGGACGTGAGCTGGCTGATCCCGATATCGGCATTGCCGGCCAGGACTCCATCCAGACCAGCGGGCACGCAATTCAATGCCGGATCACGTCCGAGGACCCCACCAACAATTTCACTCCCGACTACGGACGGATCGCTCATTACCGGTCGTCTGGGGGCCCTGGATTGCGGCTCGATGGCGGCTCGACCACGACCGGAGCCATCATCACGCCATTCTATGACTCGCTGCTGGTGAAGGTTTCGACGTATGCGCGCCGGTTCCAGGACGCGGCTCTGCGGATGGAGCGGACGCTCCAGGAATTCCGCATCCGCGGCGTGAAGACCAACATCCCGTTCCTGCTCAACGTGGTGACTCATCCCACTTTCCTCGAGGGACGGTGCACCACGCGATTCATCGATCAGTCGCCCGAACTCTTCCAGTTTGCTCAGCGCCAGGACCGCGCAAGCAAGCTACTCACTTATGCCGCGGAGATCACGGTAAATGGTTTCCCGGGCGTGAAGCGCAGCTCAGCACTGGCATCGCTTCCCGAGCCGGAGCCGCCCCCGTATCATCATGTCAAGCAGATTCCGTCTGGCTCCCGTGGGCGGTTTCAGGCCATGGGAGCTGACGCATTCTCGCGCTGGGTTCGCGACCAGCAGTCGTTGCTCGTAACGGATACGACCTTTCGTGATGCTCACCAGTCGCTCCTGGCGACCAGGCTGCGGACACGAGACATGCTGCGGGTGGCCGACGCCTATGCCCGGCTGCTCCCGAATCTGTTCTCCATCGAGATGTGGGGCGGTGCCACGTTCGACACGGCCATGCGGTTCCTCAAGGAAGATCCGTGGGATCGCTTGATTCGGCTGCGCGAGAAGATCCCTAACATTCTCTTTCAGATGTTGATTCGTGGGTCGAACGCCGTAGGTTATACGAGCTACCCGGATAATGTGGTCGCGGCGTTCGTCAAGGAGGCGGCCGCCGCGGGAATCGACTTGTTCCGAGTCTTCGACTCGCTGAACTGGGTTCCCAACATGGAGCGGACCATCGAGGCCGTGCGTGAGGTTGGCGCGCTCTGCGAGCCCGCCATCTGCTACACGGGCGACATCCTCAACCCCACTCGTCCCAAGTACGACCTCAAGTACTACGTCAAGATGGCCAGAGAGCTGGAAAAGCGAGGTGCAAACCTCATCGCCATCAAGGACATGGCCGGCCTCTGTAAGCCGTTCGCCGCGCTCAAGCTGATCGAGACGCTCCGCCAGGAAGTGGGCTTGCCGATTCATTTTCATACTCACGACATTGGAGGAGCCCAGGCAGCCAGCATCCTCAAAGGGGCTGATGTTGGTCTGGACATTGCCGATGGAGCCATGGCCTCGATGTCGGGGCTAACCTCCCAGCCCAGCTTGAGCGCGATCGTCGAATCACTCCGCTTCACTCCGCGCGACACGGGCGTGGATCATCAAGCCTTGATCGAGATCAGCCGTTACTGGGAGGACGTGCGCAACCTCTATGCTCCTTTCGAGTCTGGGCCGCGCTCGCCCGCCGCCGACCTTTACGATCTGGAAATGCCGGGTGGGCAGTACACGAACCTGTTCCAGCAAGCCAAGGCGCTTGGCCTGGCCGCGCGCTGGCGCGACGTCTGCCGCGCCTATAGCGAGGTCAATTTGCTCTTTGGCGACATCGTCAAGGTGACCCCATCCTCCAAGGTCGTGGGCGACATGGCCCTCTTCCTGGTGGCCAATAATCTGACGACTGAAGATGCGGTTGATCCCGCGCGCGAGCTCGCCTTTCCCGGAAGCGTTGTCGAGTTCTTTCAAGGGCGCCTGGGGCAGCCACCTGGTGGTTTTCCCTCCGAGCTTCAGAGCCGTGTCCTGAAGGGCCGCCCGGCGCTCTCCGAGCGTCCGGGAGCGAACCTGGCTCCGGCCGACCTTGACGCCGCCCGCGAGAAAGCCACAGCCTTCCTCGGCTATCCCGCCACGTTGCGTGATGCCCTCAGCTACGTGCTCTACCCGCGGGTCTTTCCCGACCTCGCCGCGCACAGGCGAACGTATTCCGATACATCGGTCTCGCCAACGTCTCTCTTCTTCTACGGGCCCGAGCCGGGTGAGGAGATCAAAGTCGAGATCGAGGAGGGGAAAACCCTGATCGTCAAGCTTCTGGCGGTGGGCGAGCCTCATACCGACGGCAAGCGGACGGTCTTCTTCGAGCTGAATGGCCAGCCACGCGAGGTCGAAGTGGTGGATCGCTCGCTGGCCTCGTCCGTTCGTGAGACTCCCAAGGCCGATCCCACGGACCCCGACCAGATTGGTGCGCCTCTGCCGGGTCTTGTGGTGGGCGTGGCTGTCGCCCAGGACGACCCGGTGCGCAAGGGGCAGAAGCTCCTCTCCATCGAGGCCATGAAGATGGAAACCACGATCTATGCCGAACGCTCCGGCCGGATCGCCGAGGTGGTCGCCACGGTCGGCCTCCAGGTGAAGGCAGGCGATCTGCTCCTCAAGCTGACCGGCGAGTAGGGTGCAAAGCGCCATGGCCGAAAACTCGACCAGTGACAGCGACGTCTCTGCCGTAAACTCTTTTCCCTTTGTTCGGCAGGTTCTCCATCTGCCGGTTGTCGATTCCACGAATAATCTTGCGAGAGACTTGCTGCTTCGAGGTCTTCACGAGCTTCCTTTGCTGGCCTGGGCCGATGAGCAGACGCTGGGCCGAGGTCGCGGCGAGAATCGCTGGTGGTCTGACGCAGGCTCCTTGACCTTCACGATCGGGCTCGACCCAGCCGCGTGTGGCGTGCGAATCGATCAGGAACCGCGGCTGGCCTTGATGACGGCGGTGGCCGTGATCGAGGCAATCAACTCCCTGGGCCTCGCAGCGCCGGGCGTCGGCATCCGCTGGCCCAATGATGTGGAAGTGGGCAGCCGTAAGCTCTGCGGAATCTTACCCGAGCGGGTCGAAACCGGACGAGGTCACAGGCTGCTCATTGGCGTTGGCCTGAATGTTCTGACCCGGATGGATCAGGCGCCTGTCGAGATCCAGAGAATGGCCACCTCGTTGAATCGGCTGCAACCGCGATCGCTCGAGCGTGCGATCCTGCCGCGACTCCTCCAGGAAATCCTCAGCCAGCTCGAGAACCAACTGAATCGGCTGGTCCGGAATGACCCCAGATTAGCCGAGCGCTGGAGTAGTCTGAACTTGCTCCTCGATCAAACCGTCCGGGTTTCTCTGGGCTCAAGGATCGTCGCGGGAAAGATCATCGAGATCGACGCCCAAGGCGCACTCTGTTTGCACGACGGCCGACAGCTTCATCGGCTCTTCGGCGGGCAGGTGCTGCGCGATGGCATTGACCATTGAGAGGGGCATTGGAACGCTCCAATGCCCCTCTCAAGCCCCTCAGGGTCATCGTGCGGTCGCCAGCTTCTTGTCGCTGGTCTTGGCTGGCTCGCTCTTGGTGCCCACCCAGTCGATGAGGATGGGCGTGGCGATGTAGACCGTGCTGTAGGTTCCGCTCAGGAAGCCGATCACCAGGGCAAAGGCGAAACCGTGGAGGCCTTCACCGCCCAGAAGGTAGAGGATGACGACGACCAGCCAGGCGGTCAGGGATGTCAGCACTGTCCGACTGAGGGTCTGGTTGATGGCGTCGTTGACCATTTTCGTGGTGAGGTGAGGAGTCTTCCCCTTCATCTCGCGGATGCGGTCGAAAATCACGATCGTGTCGTTGACCGAGAAGCCGATCAAGGTCAGGAACGCGGCGACGATCGGCAGGTCGATCTTGAACGGGTCGATCATGAGGAACCTGCCAATGACGGGAACCTCGACCAGCCAGTAGCTGACGGCGATGGCGCCCAGAGTGATCAGCACGTCGTGGACCACCGCGAGCACGGCCGCCAGCCCATAGGTGAACGAATGGAACCGCCACCAGAGGTAGACGATGATGATGACCCAGCTCGCCACCGTGGCGATCAGGGCGAGAGTTCTCGTCTCGCCCGCGACGGTACTGCCGAAGTTCGTGGTCCGCTCGAAGAGCAGGTCACGGTTGCTGGCCAACGATTCCTTGAGCTTGCCGAGTTGCGTCTGGGCGACGTCGGGCTCGAGGTCGGTCCGGAGCAAGAGCTTCGTTTCCCCCGTGGCGGGATGATCCGGCGTGGCTTCCGCCGCGTTGACGATCTCGAACCGTGCGGTGGGGTTGGCAATCCCGGCCGCCTCGAGGACCTTGGTGAATTCGGCTCCCACAACCTGTGTGGGTGTCTGCGTACTGTTGAACGCCGTGGTATTAAAGCTGAGAGGATACTCACGCCCACCGGCGAAGCGGGCTGCGGGCGCGGAGCCTGTCTTGGCGGTTCCAGCCGGTGCCGCGGGGATGGCCTTGGGCTCACCCGCGGTCATCTCCACGCGGGCCAGTGACTTACCAAATGCATCAAGGATCTTGACCTTGACTTGCTCCAGATTCTGCTCGGTCGTCCGAATGTTGAAGCGAGCCAGCCGCCCGCTCTTGTCACTGCTTACCCGAAGGCTTTCCACGGTCACGTCGGGTAAAACGCCAGCTTTCTCGCGGACGAATTCAGCTCGTCTCGACTCGGAAAGGGCCTGAACAGTGGGGTCAGCCTCGTTGAGCCGGATGGTGACGAGCGTGCCGCCCGTGAAATCGATGTTGTACATCGTCCGGTTGACGATGCCCGAACGCAGGCCGAAGGCGACCAATCCCAGGAGAATCAGAATCAAGGAGCCGGCCATGCAGTAATAGCGCGGGCCGATGAAGTCGATGTTGGTCTTGTCCCACATCTTGAGCATGCGCAGCTTCTTGATCCACCCTCGGGAGTAGGAGAACTCGAAGATGACGCGGGACATGAACACGGCCGTGAACAGGTTCCAGAGCATGCCGATGATCATGGTGAGGGCAAAGCCTTTCACCTCCTCGGTGCCCACGATGTAGAGCACGATCGCGGCCAGCAGGTTGGTGACGTGGGAGTCGAAGATCGTCACCCAGGCACGGTTGAACCCGTTGCGAATCTCCTGAGTGAGGCTGGCCCCGCGTTCCTTTTCCTCGCGCATGCGCTCGAAGACCAGCACATTCGCATCCACGGCCATGCCGATCGTGAGTGCCAGCCCGGCCAGGCCAGGCAGAGAGAAGGTGGCCTGCATGAACGCCATGGTGCCGAGCAGCAAGATCATGTTGGCGACCAGTGCAATGACCGCCACGATGCCGGCGAACCGGTAGTAGATGGCCATGAAGATGGGCACGACGAGCATCGACACCCAGATGGCTCTCCATCCCTTGGCGATCGAATCCTCACCCAGGGTTGGGCCAACCTTCTCTTCCTGGGCCGGTGTCGGGTTCAGGCTTGCCGGCAAGCTTCCCGCCTGCAGGATGTTGATGAGGTGCTGCACTTCCTTGGGTTTGAATCCCTGGCCGCCTCCTTCGATGATTCCCGACTCGCGAATCTCGGAATTGATCGACGGGGCCGACATCACCAGGTTGTCGAGGAGAATCGCCAGTTGATACTTGAAGGCGTCTCCTTCTTCGGGGAGATGGTCGCGGGTGAGCTGCCCGAAGCGCCGGGCGCCTTGCCGGTTGAACTGGAACCCGACGGCAGGCTGAAGCCGTTCATCTGTCGTGGCATAGGTCCTGGAAAGGTACTTGCCTGTTACCTCCTGACGGTCCAGGTTGCAGAGAATGTGCAGTTCGCTAAATCCTGGCGTGATTCTGTCTTCACGCACGATCGGGTCGCTCGGGCGTGGATTGCTCGGATCGCCGCCGTGGATGTTACTCGGGTTGTACTCGATCCGGTAGGAAGTGATTGACGTCAAACCGTGAGACTTGGTCAAGGTCAGAGTGTTGGCCGTGTTCCGGAGGACGGGAACGGAAACCGTCTGCTCGGGCCCTCCTTCGTTGCTCTTGCCGGTTAGGAAGACCTCAGTCCCAGCATAAAGGTCCTTCTTCCACTTCTGCTGGGCGTCGGTGATGGTATCCGAGGTGAATGTCGGTTTTGTCCCGGTTGAGATCTCACCCAGGCGGGCCCATTTGTAGCGGGGCGGGGGCTTGGACAATCCTTGCGGCCCGAGCGCCCGGTCGATCACCGTGGAGTCATGCTTGCGGTTGGCGAGAATGCGGAACTCGAGCTGACCGACGTCCGTCAGCATCTTCTTGACTTCCTCGACCTCTTCATCGCTGGCCTGAGGAAGGATAATCTCGATCCGGTTGCTACCGATCTTGCGGATCGGCGTCTCCTTGACTCCCTGGGGGTCCGCACGTTGCTTGAGGGCCGAGATCAACTCGTCCATGTTGAAATTGGGACCAAGGTTTTCCTTGGCGACCTCGTAGACGAGGATCGTTCCTCCCGAGAGCTCGATGCCCAGCTTGAGCTTCTTGTCGGGGGGCACCATGGCGAACAAGCCAAGAGCCACCGATGCAATCGTCAAAATGATTTTCCAGCGAGCAGGTTTCATGGTTGTTCCTCAAGCCGGGCATGCGACGGCCGACCGCGTCCTGCGGCCGGCTACTTTGGTGGAGACGGATCGCTTCCACGTGGAAGCCGCGGATTCAGTTGATTTCGGTGGATCAGCCAGTCTCGTCCGAGAGGCCCTTCCCTTTGTCGGAGGTTTCCAGCACACGCATCACGCTCGATCGGGAGATGGTCATCTTGACACCCTTGTCGTCGTCGATCCGCAGCACCAGCTTATCGCCCGCGGGATCAACCGAGACCACGGTGCCGTAGATGCCGCCGGCCGTGACGATCTTCTCGTTCTTCTTGAGCGCATCGATCAGCGCCCGACGCTTCTTTTCTTGCTGTTGCTGGGGGCGCCAGATGAGGAAGTAGAAGAGGAAGGGAATCGGCAAGATAAACAGCAGAGTGTTGAGCCCGCTGGCATCTCCGCCCGCACCCTGGGCCAGGAGCAACAGCCCAGACTCGTCGAACAATCCTGGCATGATGGGAATCCGTGGACTCGGTGTGGTGGGCAACCTACAAATACAACCTTGAGCGGAGACGCGCTCCGTGCCGGCCCCTGGCTCGAGGGCCGCGGGAAACAGCAATCTAACGCTTACGGGCCTAACGCTTCAAGCACTTCCAAACGCAACTGGACAAGTCGCCCCTCCAGAATCGCCCGTCGAATCCGCCCGGTGAGACGTTGGAGGTACGTCAGGTTATGAATGGACGCCAGGATCGGCCCCAGCATTTCCTTGGCCAGGAAAAGATGGCGAAGGTAGGCACGGCTGAACCGGCGGCAGGCCAGACACTCGCATCCGTCCTCGATCGGCCTCTCGTCCTGCTTGTAAGCAGCATTGCGTAACTTTACCAATCCTGTACTCGTAAAACAAGTTGCGTTGCGTCCGTTGCGTGTCGGCAGAACGCAGTCGAAGAGGTCGATGCCTGTCGCGACCGCAGTCAAGAGATCCTGCGGCCTGCCCACTCCCATGAGATATCGGGGACGGTCAGCGGGCAGAAGGTGCGCAGTCACGTCCAGGGCACGCGTCACCTCCTCCCGGGTTTCCCCAACGCTCACGCCTCCCACGGCATATCCGTCCAGGTCAAGTGCGAGCAGTGCCTCCGCGCACCGCGTCCTCAGGTCAGCGTGTGAACCCCCCTGGACGATGCCGAAGAGCGACTGATCCGCCCGGACATGAGCTTTCTTGCAGCGAACCGCCCAGGAAATGGTCCGGTCGACGGCCTGCCCGATCTCTTCCCTGCTGGCCGGCAGCGCCGGGCAGTGATCGAGGCACATCGCCACATCGGCTCCCAGGTCTTGCTGGATGATCATGGCTCGCTCGGGGGTCAACTCGAGCAACCTGCCGTCCAGGTGCGATCGGAACACGACCCCGTGGTCGTCGACCCGGTTCCGATCGGCCAGGCTGAAGACCTGATACCCTCCTGAGTCGGTCAAGATCGGTCCGTCCCAGCCCATGAATGCGTGCAGCCCACCGAGCGCCGCGATGGTCCCTTCACCCGGCCGCAGGGCCAGGTGGTAGGTATTGGCCAGGAGCATCTGCGTGCCGGTGTCGCGAATCTGGTCGGGCGACAACCCCTTGACAGTTGCCTGTGTTCCCACCGGCATGAACGCCGGGGTGTCGACCGGACCGTGAGGAGTATCCAGCCGCCCCAACCGTGCGGAGGTGGACGGATCCTGGGCAAGAGTCGTGAACCGGATCGGCCGGTGCACGGCTGGCCGTTCTGGAGTCTGGGAGCACGCATTCAAGGGACGAGATCCCGCGGGAGTTCTGCCTTCAGGGTAACGGGAACTCAATCGTTCTTGAGCTTCAGTCCCAGAGTGCCCAACTTGTCGCGCACCTCGTTGAGCGAGGTGACACCGAAGTTCTTGCACTCCAGAAGCTCGTCGCCTGTCCGCTTGGCCAGGTCGCCGACAACCTGAATGTTGAGCTTGCTCATGCACTTGCGAGCGCGGACGGAGAGGCTCAGTTCGCTGATCGGCCTGTTCAGAAGGGCCTGGATTTCGGGCGGTACCTCTTGAGGCTGCTCGACACGAATGTCATGAGTCACCGCACCGCGGTCGTTGCCTTCGAGAGCCATGCCCAGGTGAACACCTTTGGAGTTCATCATCTCCTTGATCTCAGCCAGCGAGGTCTCGCCGAAATTCTTGCTTGCCAGGAGCGCGGCCTCTGTCGTGCGAGTCAGGTCTCCCAGGGTGCGAATGTTCATCTTTCGCAAACAGTTCCGGCTGCGGACGGAAAGCTCGAAGTCGGTGACGGGGATCTCGAGCAATTGCTTGAGGACCGTATAGCCCTTTTCCGCCTCTTCATCGTAATACATTCCCTTGCTGGCCAGGCAATCCTTCACGAAGAGCCGTGCGCGAGGGTGGTTGGGGTCGTGAGCGAGCACCTGGCGGTAGCACTGCTCGGCCTCACGAAACCGCATCTCGTCTTCGTACAGGACGCCGAGGTTGATCCAGGCCGCCAGGGGAACCGGCGGATGCTCGGTGCACCTCTTGTAGAGATCCACGGCCGTATCATCATTGCCGAAGAGATCGTTGATGTAGGCCAGCTCGAACAGAGCCCCGTTATGATCTTTCTCGATCGCCAGCGCGGCCTCGAGTTCAACGGCAGCCTGGGCAAGTTCGCCCTCCGCCGCCAGGATGGCGCCTTGCTGGAAATGATATTCGGCCGTGGAAACGCCCTGTTTCTGTATGCCCGCCAGCAACTTCTTGGCGTCCTCGAGCTGGCCGGTCCTTCGGAGTGCCCCGACGCGATGCAACTCGGAGTTCTTGGGGTCGTAACCCAGCTTGGCCGCCTGTGCAAACCCCTTGGCGGCATCGTCGTAGCGCTGCATGTTCTCGTGCGCCAGGCCTTCGAAAAAGTGGGCCATTCCCATTTCGCCGGCCTTCTTCAGGTGCTCGAGCCCGGAAGAGTAGCGACCCAAGAGCACCTCACCCACGCCCAAGCGAAGATGGGTCTCTGGCTTGAGTTCCTTTTTTTCCCGTTCGCGAATATTGGCCACGGCCTCGCGGAGCGTGCGGTAGCGGGACGGGTCACGGTTCAAGAGTTCGCGCAGATCGGCCACCGCCGAAACATCAAAAGGGGTCCGGTCCATGATCGCGCGGACATCGGTGGTCATCATCTCGGCCATGCTACAAGTACTCCTCCGCTCTCGACCTCACACCGCTCAAATTCGTTTCAGGCTGCTCTTCGCCCGTTGATGAAGGAAGGGGGCTCTGAACAAGATGCCGGAACGCCCCCTCGCCGTTCCAGCATCCCTGTCTTGTGCAGGCGGAAAACCCTGATAGGTGGTGAACTTGGTAATCTAACAAAACCACCGCCCTGAGCCAAGCCGAGCAGAGCATCAGATGCGTGCTTGAATTGTCGTGGCTCATTTGGCCGTCATCATGTGGCGTCGGGGGGGATGATGCTGGGCAATTCGAGCCGTGGGCCGGATTTCCCCTTGAGGAGCTGGTACTTGGCCTGGGTCGTCTGCCCGAGGCCGTGGATCTTGATGAACCCCAGCGCCGCCGAGGAGTCGTACTGGTCGCCTTCCTCGTACGTCGCCAGCTCATGGCGATACAGGCTGCTGGGACTCTTGCGGCCGATGGTCATGGCGTGCCCCTTGAACAGCTTGATCCGTACCGTGCCCGTGACGTATTGCTGGTTCGAGACGGTGAAGGCCATCAGGTCCTGATGAAGCTGACTGAACCAGAGACCGTTGTAAATCAGGTCAGCGTACGCCTGGCTGACCAGCGTTTTGAACCGGAGAGACTCCTTGGAGAGCGTGAGGAACTCCAGCTCGCGGTGCGCCTCGTGGAGCAGGATGGCCGCCGGGGCTTCATAAATCTCCCGAGATTTGATTCCCACCAGGCGGTTCTCGATATGATCGATCCGGCCCACCCCGTGCTTGCCGGCCAGCTTGTTCAGATCGTCGATCAGCTCGATTCCGTCCTTCTCCTGGCCGTTCACCGCGACAGGCTTGCCGTGGTCGAAGGTGATCTCCACCTCTTCGGGCTCGTCCGGAGCCTGGCGCGGATCGGCCGTCCAATGGAACGTCTCGGGAGGGGGCTCGACCCAGGGATCCTCGAGGATGCCAGCCTCGATCGATCGGCCCCAGAGATTCTGATCGGTGCTGAAGATGGATTTCTTGGTCGCCTCGACCTCGATGCCATGCGCTGTGGCGAACTCGAGTTCCTGGGTCCGCGTCCATTTCCATTCCCGGACCGGGGCCACGATCTTCAGGTCGGGGGCCAGCGTCTGGAAGGTGACGTCGAACCGAACCTGGTCGTTTCCCTTGCCGGTGGAACCGTGCGCCACGGCCACCGCTCCGTGCTCGCGGGCCACGCGAACCATGAGCTGGGCGATCAGGGGACGGCCCAGCGCCGTGGCGAGGGGGTACTTCCCCTCGTAAAGTGCTCCGGCCATCAGCGAGGGCCAGACGAAGTAATCGATGAACAGGTTGCGCGCATCCTCGGCGATGGCGTCGACCGCTCCGGTCCGCAGCGCTTTCTGGCGGATCGCCTGGATGTCCTGGCCTTGCCCCAGGTCGCAGGTGTAGGCGATCACGTCCATGTTGTAGGTTTCATTGATCCACTTCACGGCGACGGAGGTATCCAGTCCGCCGCTGTAGGCCAGTACAAGCTTGTCACGCGCCATGGGTTGCTCTTTCGCTCACGAGCCACGGGAAACTAGGGGATTAGCCCCAGATGAACAGGGACTAGCCACGGAAATGCGGGATTAGCCACAGATGAACACAGATAAGAAAAGACAATAAGACGATTGTCGGCTCACGGTCCTCGAAAGCGTTTGATTTCCAGGCGGGGCTTGCCGAAGTTGAGCAGGAGACAGACTGGCAAACCTGTGGCCTTCAGGTAATTCAGGCATTGGGCTGTGAAGACGTCGTTGTGTTCTTGGACCGCCTTGAGCTCAACGATCACCGTCTTCTCCACCAGGATGTCGGCGAAATACTCGCCTACGACGACCCCGTCATAGTAAACCGGTACCTGCTGTTGCTGCTCGGCGTGAAGCCGGTGTTTTTGCAGTTCGTGCGTCAAGGCGTTCTCGTAGACCTTTTCCAGGAACCCCGCACCGAGTTCATTGGCCACTGTAAATGCGCATCCAATGATCCGTTCGGTCAGGTCACGCAATTCCTCCTCACTCAGTCGCGTTGCGCCCGCGTCTGTAGGTGGATCCATTCTCGATTGTCTCTCGTGAATTTAATTATCTGTGTTCATCTGTATTCATCTGTGGCCAATTCGGTCTTCCCGCCTGTGGCCACATCCGCCTTGCCATCGGCCTTCAGCCTCTCTCAGCCAGCCCCATTCTCATCAAGGGCGAACGCTTTCTTGAGGCAATCGAGGCCGTTCTTGCCGTTGGCGAGATCGGTTCCGACGTTGATCCGGATCTCGCTGGTATTGATCAGGTTGATATTAATCGACCGTTCGGCCAGCGCCCCGAACATGCGGGTGGCGACGCCGGTGTGGGTACGCATCCCCACGCCGATGACAGACAGCTTGGCCATGGAAGGCTGGATGGCAATCTGTCCCCCCGCGATCGGCTCGACGGCGCGCGCGGCCCGGTCCACAGCCTCCTTGGGCACGGTGAACGACAGGTTGCACCGTCCGTCCTGGCTCACGTTCTGAACGATCATATCGACGAACACGCCCGCACTCGCAATCGCCTGGAAGATCTTGCTGGCGTAGCCAGGCTGGTCGGGGACGTCGAAAAGCGTGATCCGTCCCTGGGTTTCATCCAGCTCGATGCCAGCGATCACCAGGTCTTCCATTCCCTGTTCCCGCGCCTGCGTGGCGTCGGGATCGGCCAGCGGAACGAGCTTCATCGGCCGTGTCGTCGATGCGGCGGGTGAGAAAGCGGGTTGGGGCCGGGCATGGACCTCATCGAGATGAAACGCCCGGTGCACGGCGCGCAACGCCGTGACCGCGGAGGCCCGGTCGATGAGGACGCTGATCTTGATCTCGCTGGTCGTGATCATCTGAATGTTGATTCCGGCCGCGGCCACGGCCTCGAACATGGTGGTGGCAACGCCGGTGTGCGTGCGCATGCCCAGGCCGATGACCGACACCTTGGCCAGATCAGCGTCATGCGTCACGCCAGTCGCGCCGACCTCGCGGGCGGCAGACTCCGCCGCGCGGAGCGTCTCGGAGAGGTCTCCCTTGCTCACCGTGAAGCTGACCTCGGTCGTCCCATCCTGCGCCACGTTCTGAACGATCATGTCCACCACGATGTTCGCCCGCGCGATGGTCTGGAAGATCGTGTGCACGACGCCCGGCCGATCAGGCACGCCCAGGATGGTGATCCGGGCCTCATCGCGGGCGAGCGCCGCGCCCGTGACTGCCACCCCCAACCGGCGTGCGTCCTGCTCGCCGAGAATCCATGTCCCCGGAGTATCGGTAAACGAGCTGCGGACATGGATCGGCACGCCAAATTTCTTGGCGAACTCGATCGACCGAGAATGCATGACCCCGGCGCCCAGGCTAGCCATCTCCAGCATCTCGTCGTAGCTGATGCGGTCGATCTTGGCTGCCTCGGGAACAATCCGCGGGTCGGTCGTGTAAACACCGTCAACGTCGGTATAAATCTCGCAAGCGCCCGCGTTGAGCACCGCGGCCAGCGCGACGGCGGTCGTATCGGAGCCGCCGCGGCCCAGCGTGGTGATGTTGTAGTGCTCGTCGACCCCTTGAAAGCCCGCGACGATCACGATCTTGCCCTCGGCGAGGGCCTGGCTCATCCGCTCGGTGCTGATGTTCTTGATCCGCGCCTTGGTGTGAAAACTGTCGGTCACCAGGCCGATCTGCGCTCCCGTGAAGCTGATCGCCGGAACTCCCAGGCTCTCAATCGCCATGGCCATAAGCGCCACGCTGACTTGCTCCCCAGTTGAGAGCAGCATGTCCATCTCGCGCGCGGCAGGCCTGTCCGTGATCTCCTTGGCCAGGGCGATCAGCTCATCTGTCGTGTGACCGCGAGCGGAGACCACCATCAGAACCTGGTCGCCCTGCTGCCGCGCCTTGATTGCCCGCCGGGCCGCCGCGAGAATCTTGCTCGAGTCCGCGACGCTCGTCCCACCGAATTTCTGTACAACCAGTGACAACGCTTTCCACTCCCCAATCAAGACCAACAATTCCGGATTCCGTGGCCCATTCTATATTGTCTGGCGGATTTGTGGGAGGGCTTGCCGGGAGCGATGAACATTTGGCCCTCACCTCGCTGGACGAAAGCAGGCCCCTTCCGTCCCTGGGGGCTCGTAACCGGATTGTAGCGGAGCCGCGGCTCCCGACGGGGGGAAGGTCCGGGACAAGAGGACGCCCGAGCGAGTATCATTGAAAGGTGGAGAGTTCGGGAGGCACCCATGGGCAAAAGAAAAACCAGGAAATCAAGGCATGCGGGGAAATCCAAGCGGAAACGGCCGGTAGCTCCGCCGTTTTCGGATCTGGCGGAGCCCGAACCCATCATCGTGGTGTCGGCCACTCCCCCCATCAGTCAAGAGATCTCCAGCGAATCTTTCGTTCGTCTCCCTAGCCAGAGTGCGAAACCGCAAGATGAAGATGATCTCCTTCCGGATGTCGAGTACAACGTTGTTCTAACAGCCCCCCCTCACGAGTCCATACATTGTATCGGAGTCGTCACGACGGTTTCGGAGGGACGAGCAGACATGCCGCTCGCCGATTCCGACTGGGCAAGTATGGCGTTAGGAGATGACGAGGACGAATAATGCTCGATGAGATGTCTTGGTACTCCAGGCAGGACTGGAGCCTCGATGCCGAGTGGTACGAAGTGACAAACGGATCGACTCTGAGGCAATGCGACATCCTCTTTGGCTGCCCGGTCTTTCGCCTCGGGGGTAGCATGCACTGGCCCATTGAACCGTCTGAAAGCCTTCCGATTCGAATTGAAAAGTACGATTCGATTATTCTCACTCAAAGCTGTGACCTGGAGAACAACAAGGTCGAGGACATCTTGCTGGCGCAAATCATCGCCTGGCCTGCAGCCGTCCGCCAAGAGCTTGCCAGAGGGAACCAGATTGTCAACAAGAGGGACTATAGAAAAGCACTGATCGAAGGAAATACTCCTGGACAGGCTCTGCTGCACAAGCACGAGGGCGAACCAAGGCTGGACTGGTCCATTGTCAGTTTTCAGAGACTCTACACCATACAGAAGGATTTCCTTGTCGAGTACGCGCACAAATGTGGAGATCGCCTCAGGCTTCGCTCACCCTATCGCGAGCACATCGCCCAGGCGTTCGCCCGCTTCGTCATGAGAGTAGGCCTCCCGTACAACGCACGTTCGTTCGAGAGAGAAGGTCAGGTGACGGCATGAGACCTAACGGAGGGGGCTTTGCGGGGTTCAGAAGCCCTGTCTTCGGTTTTCGGTGATTCAAGGGTGGCGAAAAAGTGGCTGCCCCCCGCGCGCAGCGAAAGATGCCAAAGCGGCCGCTGGGCGGATAACGCGTCGGGAACCGAAAATGAGCGTTTTCACTCATTTTACCAGCAATCGATTCCTGGCACACTATTCCGCCCGCGGCCGAATTTTCAAACGGGACATCCAAGACTCATGCTCGGCGGCGCCGGCGTGCCTCACTTGCTTGTCCCACCAGAATCATCGACTTTGAGCAACCTCTCCAGCTCGTTGCTGAACAGCTTCTCGAGCAGCAGATGAGACTGCTCCTCGGTGATCTGTTTCGAGCTCAAATCAATGCCCGCGCTCTTCATCAAAGCCTCGACCTTGGGTCCGATGGCGGGATCTTCGGGACAAAACGCGATGTTCCCCTCGCGGTCGATCAGGAACACGGAGGGGAAGCCGCGGACATGATAGGCCTGGGCCGTGGCGCCGGTGTGATCCTTGTCGCCGCGGTCTCGATCGATGGCGTAGACGAGGGAAGCTTTGTTGGCGAGCAGCACGCGGCGGATGGCGGCCCGGTCCTCTCCGGGCGTGTGGATCGACAGGAAGACGACCCCGCGCGGTTCGAACTGATCTCTGAGCCTGTTCAGCACGGGCAATGCCGACACGCACGGACCACACCAGATGCCCCAGAAGTCGAGGAAGACGATCTTCCCCCGGAAATCGGTGAGCTGGCGCGGCCGATCGTCGGACCAACCGCTGACCTGCCAGTCGGGCGCCGGTTGTCCGATCATCGTTGATCTCGGCTTTTGCGCAGCTTTCGCGGCCTGTTGGGCGGCTCTCGGCTTGGGCCTGGGATGGAGCTGGACCACGATGTCCCGAGCGGGTGCATCCGCCGAAACAGAGCTTCCGGCCACGAGGTCGCCGTAGATGACCCACAGGCGGCTGATTCCCGTGGGTAATCCTTGAACGGCAAAACGGCCATGCTGGTCGGTTCGGACGGACTTGTTTTCGTTGATGATCCTAGCCGGCGAGACCTCGACCCAAGCCCCTTCCACGGGCCTCCCCTGAGGATCGACGACGGTTCCGCTCAGCGTCACATCGGGGCCCAGCCGGAGCGGGGCCACTTCCCGTGCGCGACCATCCGGGCTCGGCTCGAATGGGAACGGCTCCGATTCGATCTGCGAGAAGCCCGCTTTCGAAGCCACAACCTCCAGGAGCGAGGGCTTTCCCTCGGATTCCGGAAGCGCGACCGCTCGAATATGGTATCGGCCTTGCGGATCGCTCGTCGACCAGTCCCGCTTATCGCGGGAAAGAGATTCCTCTCTACCCCGATTGCGGACATAGGCCAACCCAACTCGCGCCCCGGCGACCGGTCGCCCCTGGGCATCAACGACCAATCCGGTCAGCTCGCCGCGCCGGATACTCTTGGTCTCGGACAGGGCCACCCGGATCACCAGCTTCCCGCGCTCGATCACGGGATGGATCGCGTCGGCACCGACCAGGGCCGAGCTCACACCTTGATCCCTGAAACCCACGGCCCGATACTGCTCGGCCATCGACACGACGCCAAGCTGGGCAGACTTCCCGCTCGAATCCGTAAGGCGGAAGCGTCCCGGTCTTCCCGTGACCTGCACGATCGACCGGACACTGCCCGGCTGGAAACCGGACTCCCATTCCAGCTCGAGGAGGATCGATTGGGAGTACTCGGCATCGCAGCTCACGTGACCGGTGAGATTGCGAGCCTCTGGAGGCAACGTGAGGATGGCCTGGCCGGACCGATCCGATCGGGCCCGGTAATCCTCGACCACCTTGGGGTTCAAGAAAGAGACCATGGCCCCCGCCAGCGGTCCGCCGGAGTCGTGGCTCATCTCAAAGTTCCAGATGGTGCCCCGCCGGACCAGGAAATCCGTCCGGGTTACGCGGGCGTCGCGCGAGAGAACCACATCTCCCGATGAGTCGTTTGGTCTTGCGCGCAAATAACCCGGTGGCAGATCCACGAGGCCGATCGAGGCATACCCGGCCGGCAACTCGGCGCGGAATCGTCCGTCTGCGCCGGTCTGGACATCGCGGGATAGGCTCTGCGGTACGTCGCCGAGTAGACTCCGGTTGAGAAAACTCAGGGCAACACGGAGCCCGGCGCCCGCAACCGGCTCTCCGGTCCCCTCGACGCTCACCCGACCGGTGATGGCATACATGGGCTCAGGGGCATCGACCGGCGGTTCCGGTTTCCGCGACGCCTGCGGCGGCGGGGGCAGTGCATTCGGAGCCGCGAACGTCTGCCAGGCCATCCGGCTGCCGCCCAGGACGATCAGGAAGACGGCCGCGGCCGATCGGAGCCGGCCCAGGAGCATGGAATAGAGCACTCCCCGAGCCAGGGTCGAGGCAGCCTCACCGGCCTTGAAACCCATTGCGATGCGCGCCGTCGAATTGATGAGCGGGGCGCTGAGACTGGCCGATGTCGCGGCCCGGGCATGCTCTTCGGCGAGGGTGCCGGCGGCCAGAAGCACCGAGGGAAGGCCGATCCCCCGCCGGGTCAGCCGTCGGCGCAAAAGATCCCTCGCCTGTGCCAACCGGCCCCGGATCGAGCCTTCCGAGAGGCCCAGCCGCCGTGCGGCTGCATCGTAGGTGAGGCCCTCCAGGTAGCAGAGGACCACCACCAGGCGGAGCCGGTCCGGCAGGCGGTCGATTTCCTCCAGCAGGACCTGCTCTTCTTCGCGCTCGCCGGCGGACGGGTATGCCTCTGGTCTGCGCTGGGCGACGTATTGCTCTCCAGCGCGGCGCCGCGCGGAGCGAAGTCTGGCCTGGGCGGCGACCCGTCGTGAGACGCCGAAGAGCCAACTGCCGACCGACGCCTGTTGGCGGATCGCGCCAGCTCGATGGGCCAGCACGAGGAAAGCGGCCTGGAACGCGTCCTCCGCGTCCTGCGGGTCACGGAGTGTCGTTTGGCAGATGCGCAACACCATCGGCCCGTGTCGGTACATCAACTCCTCGAACGCTGCTTCCGAATTTCCCTCGCGCCGGGAGACGAATTCGTCGAGGAGTTGACCGTCCGACAATCCTCCTAACGTCCCCAGGCAAAACAGCCTACTCGCCTTCTTGAGCCACCCGCCAGTGGTCCCGAATCCGCCCGCCATGTCAGTCTCCTTCGGGATTCTCAGGATGTCAGTATCTGGTCTCCTCTTGGTAGTGTTCGAATCGAGGACTTCCCTCACGCGGAATCCGTTCGAGGAAACGGATTTCCCATTCATGCTACCCCTGGGACTGGAAGCAGAACAGAAACAGCCCAGTCGGCCGTTCCATGATCACCTCCGTCATGTCGAAAGATGCAGCGTGCTCGCGGCGCGCTTCGCGCCTACACGTTACTTGAGATCGAAGTTGAACTCCGCATGCTCCGCATCGACATCGGCCGTGAGATCCGAGCTGTTCCGCTGGGTGTATTTCTTGGGTATGAGTTCCTTGCCCATGCGGTTTCCAGTGCCGGTGATCGAGACTTGATGGTGGCCGGCGACCACTCCATCCCCTTCCTTGGCCGTGGTGAGAACGAAGGTCCCATCGGATTGGATCTGGCCGTTTGCCTTTCGCCCGAAGCCATCGGGCTCGAATTTCACGACGCCTTTGGTGAGCGGTTTGCCCTTGTAGGTGACCTTCCCCTTCACGGGGATCAGGGTGGGCGGAGTGGCACTACCGGCAATTCCACAACCCGAGACGGGAATGAGCAGGACGGAGGCCAGGACCAGGGCAGCCAACCTTTGAGTTCTCCGCGGCATCGACAAATACCTCCGACAAGTGGTGAGTGATGGGTGGCGGGGCCCCGGAAAGGACCGTTGAGTCGGCCCAGGTTGCCCGCCACCCGCTCTTGATCAATACGAAGACGCGCTGATCACCTCGCCCCCGGCGATGGTCCCCAGGGCGTACCAGGTGATCGGGCTCACCGAATTCTTGATGAAGTGGACGCTGCCGTCGGCGAACAGAACGTTGACGCCGCCGGGGTGGTCACTGGTGGCGTTCAGGGCCATGAACGTGGGCCCGCCGTCGTTCTCGTCGACCGAGTCCCAGTCCATGGGGACAACCTGGCCGCCGTTGGTGGAACCGGTGGCCCGGCTCTGGATCTTCGCGTCGCCGTTGGGCGTGATCGCGGTCGTGAAGCCCGAGTAATAGACCCCGCCGTCATACGCGCGGGTGTGGCCGATCGGCCCTCCGGCCTTGATCTTCCCCGATGCCGTGCCGCAATTGCTGATCTGATAGGCCAGCGCCGCGATCGAATTGGGGCCTGGAGCGGGGATGTTCGTGTAGGAATACGTTCCCGTGATCGGGTCGGAGACGGTCGATCCGGCGCCCTGGCAACTCCTCATCTGGCCGTGGCCGATCAGGCCCTCCGACATCATCATCGTGTTGCTCGTCCCGTCGGTGATCATCGCGATCGTTCTCGCGTAATTCGGCCCGAACAGCGAGCGATTCATCGGACCGAGCGGGTTGGTGCCGCCGTTCCAGTTGATCGAAAAGACGTACCAGTCGCCGTCGCAGGTGCCGTAGCTCGTCGTCGCGCCGAAGGTCCCGCCGAGCGAATTGTCGTTGATGTGCGAGCCCGGATCGCTCGGGCAGTAGAGCACGGCCAGCGGGGTCTGCGACACTGTCAGATTGGGTGGGTCGTCGTACGTCCACCCCATGAAATTGATCGCGTTGAACAGCGCTCCCTGCTCGAGGAAAGTCCCCGCTCGCGCGAACGGGCTCCAGCATGACGCCCAGAGAAACGTGCCCGGGGAACCGCCGGGCATTGGGGTCAGGACCGACTTGATGGGGAAGGTCGCGTTCGCGCTCTCGTAATTCAAGAACGCCAGACCGAATTGCTTCAGGTTGTTGGTGCACTGGGCGCGGCGCGCTGCTTCTCGCGCCGATTGGACGGCGGGCAGCAACAAGGCGATCAAAACGGCGATGATCGCGATGACGACCAAGAGTTCGATCAGGGTAAACCCACGCTTTCGCATCGGAATCTCCATTCGGGATAAGCAGAGTCAAGCACGCGGGACTCAAACGAGCAAAAGGGCTCGTCGCTCCCTTGCGATGTCAGTCACACGTCAAAGAGGTCAGACTGAGCTGAGCGGATTCATACCGCGCAAACGGACCACGATCGCCGAGGCGGAAAAAGAGCCTCCGGAGCACGGACCAAGACGGGGTTCTGCTAGCACAGTAAGGCGCGAGAGGCTCCAGACTGAACCGAATTGGGCACGAGGAATGCCAGATCCAGAGGCCGGAGAGCGTACGGGTTCCTGGGCAAGCACCAGGAAGACGCCAGACACCCATCCCTGGCGTTCCGTTTCTTGACCTGATTCAACCTGACCAGTGGTGGCGATTCCCGGTGCGCGGGCCAGGCGCAAACACGAACACTCAGAAATGCCATTGGCGGATGATGGTACGACCCCCGGCTCAGAGTAACGGGGGACGCAATCATCCTGACGACCAGCAGGAACGTCAAGAAATGGAAAATGAAGGAACGCAAGAGCGGGGCTCGACTTTGAAGAACGCCTATTCCTATTGAACACAAAAGGCAAACTCCGTCCGTATCGCAAGTATTAGAGTAACCTCCCTTGGGTGAAGTCAAATGAAGTTATTATGAAGGACTTTCATGAATCTCTCCCCCGCGTTTCTCAGCCGGGTGGTGCGTAATCCAAGGGGGTTTTTTAATGTTATTACCCCGGCAAGAAAGTAGGTCGGACATTGCTGTCCGACTCTCCAAGCCTGCCGGGCTGGAAAGCCCGACCCACATGAGGACCTTCTTTGCCGGGGGTAATATGATGCGTGTCCTGACGGGGGGCGAACAGGAATTGCCGTGCTTCTCGCGGTCGGCGAAGCTCGCTCCCATGGCCATTGTGATCGGCCTCCGTGTATGCTGTTGAGGGTTCGATCGGCGCGACGAGCTGGGATCCCGGAGTCCGCCCCTTCTTGTCAGGGCGATGCGGATATCCGGTACGACGAGTTCACCCTGGGGATCGCCGATTGCTGGACGAAGCATGTCGCGCGCTGAATGGAGCGCGCGGATCGACTCCGTGCTTGAGTGGCGTGGCACGATGACCCCAGGCCGCTGTAAATGGTTGACTCTCATGTTCAACGATTATCAGGAACGGCTCGACTATCTGTACGGCCGGTTGAATTACGAGTGGATCGGCATGCCCAAGCTTCCCACCGAGCTGCGTCTACGGAGGATGAGGCGGCTGCTCCGGCGGCTTGGCGACCCACACCTCGGACTCCGGATCATTCATGTTGCCGGCACCAAGGGAAAAGGCTCGACCGCCGCACTCATGGCCGCGGCCCTCTCGGCGGCCGGACATCGCACGGGCCTTTATTCGTCGCCTCATCTCCATCGGTTGGAAGAGCGATACTGCATTGATGGTTGCCCGGTCTCGCCGGATGAGCTGGTCGAGCTGGTCGATGAGGTTCGCGCCGCGGTCGAGCAACTTGAGGTCGATGATCAGGAGCACCGGTACCGAGGCGCGACGTTCTTCGAGATCACCACGGCGATGGGGCTGTTGCACTTTGCCCGCCGCCGGGTTGACGCGGTCGTGCTCGAAGTTGGAATGGGAGGACGACTCGATTCGACCAATGTGGTCCACCCGGCGCTCTGTGTGATCACCAGCATTGCCTTCGACCACACCCGGCAACTGGGCAACACGCTGGGGGCGATCGCCACCGAGAAGGCGGGAATTCTCAAGCATCACCGGCCGGTTGTCAGCGGCGTGGTTGACAGCGAGCCACGGCGGGCCATTCGCTGGATCGCGGCACAACGACGCTGTCCCCTGTACGAGCTGGGGGTTGATTTCTCCTTCGAGTCGCTCACCCCGACGTTGCCTCTGGAAAGTCCCACTCCCGGTCACGTGCGCGTCCAGACCTGGCGAACAAACTGGCAGACGCTGGCACTCTCTCTTCTGGGTTCACACCAGGCTCATAACGCCGCGGTCGCCCTGGCGGCCCTGGACCTCTTGGCGGAGGTGGAACCAGCACTTGAAGTTGGTCGCGGCGCGGCCGCGCTGGGCTTTGCCAGCCTGCGCTGGCCGGCGCGGGTTGAGGTGATGGGCGAGGCGCCCTGGCTGGTGATCGACGGCGCCCACAACGTCTCCTCTGCCCAGGCGCTGGCCGAGACCCTCCTCAATTACTTCCCGGCGACATCGCGGACGCTCGTCTTCGGCACCACGAAAGACAAGGACCTACCCGGCCAGCTCCAGGCGCTTTTGCCGCTGTTTGACCGCGTGATCGCCACCCGCTACGCTCTGAATCCCCGCTCCGTGCCGCCCGAGGACATTGCCGCGGCCGTCGAGCTGCAAAGCGGCAAGACCACTTTGATCGCGGTCGATCCTCCATTTGCCCTGGACCTGGCGCGGCGGATCACCGGGCCTGGCTCGCTAGTCTGCGTCGCCGGCTCGCTTTTCCTGGCCGCCGAGGCCCGGGCCGTGGTACTCGGCCAAGAAAGCCTCCGGACCCGCGCCGGAGTCGTGATTTGAGGAGAGGAAAGGATGAGAGACGGGTTCTGGATTCAACTCGGGGCGGTCTGGGGCTTTCTGGCGGTGGCGATCGGGGCCTTTGGGGCACATGGACTCAAGGACCGGTTGAGTGAACTCGGCCAGGTCGCGAATTTCCAGACCGCTACGCACTATCACATGTACTGTGCACTCGCAATTCTGGCCGTCGGCGCCGTGGCGCTCTCGGGCCGGTCGGGCACGGCGGTCACGCTCGCGGGCTGGTCGTTCTTCATCGGCTCATTGATCTTCTCCGGCAGCCTGTACGTCATGGGTGTCACCGGCGCCAGGTGGCTGGGGGCCATCACACCGATCGGCGGCGTGATCATGCTCGTGGGCTGGGCGGCCCTGGCCGTTGCCGCCGGAGCCCAGCCTTTCAAAGCACCCGGGTCCAGTTGATGAATGACCCTGAATATGCCCAGGGACATCATCTCCGTGGCCGGGAGCACATGCCGCTCTCCTCTTCAAACCTCGGAAATTGGTTTTTTCCCCGAAATCCAGTAGGAGGAACGAAGGGAGGACGGTACACTTTGCTCCGATCCGCCGCACTGGACGCACCTGCCAGGACCGCACCGAATCGCATCAACGGAGGATGGAGTCATGATGGCACCCGCTCGGGTTATTCGTTTTATTGGAATTGTGGGGCTGCTGGGCTGGCTGGGCATGGTCGGCTGGGTGGCCAAAACCAGCCAGGCGCAGAATGGAGGTCAGACACCCGCCCCGTCTCCCTCGCCCAAGGAGCGCGTCGCAACGAAGGAGGCCGTACCTCCTCTCCCGGTTGCGCCGACCGCATCGCCGGGACCGGCGCCCGCTCAGGAAAAACCGGCGGCACTGCCGTCACCCAAGGATCGAGCGGCTCCTCCCCCGATCGATCCGCTACCGCCCAAGGCAGAGACCTTGGTGGCACCCGAGCCGGTCGGCAAGTCCGCGACGGCCGCGTCTCCAGTTGCCCCCGAGCCGGACCCCAAGTTCGCAATAACCCCGTCCCCAGACGCTTCCGCGCCGGGCACGGACGATCCCGAGCAATCCGCGCGGTCCTTCATGGAACGAAACCGGAAGGAAGCCGAGGAGCATCTGAAAGCGCTCACGACCGAGGCCGAGCAACTCCGCGCGCGGCTGGCCAAGCTCGACTCGGGGATCAAGAAGTGGCAGAGCCTGGTAAGCGCTCTCAACACGGCCCAGAACGGTCAGCCGTCGGCCGCCGCGGCAGAGGCGGGCAACCTGGAGCCGATCGCCCCTGGCGCGGCGGGCGCCCGTACCGACAAGCGGGTGAAGTGGGCCAGCGCGACTTCCGGGGCTGCCGAACCAACTCCTCAGCCGGCGCAGGCCAGCGAACCGGCCGCGCCCGCGGCCCCTCCAGCCCAATCCGCCGCCGCCCCAGCCCAGCTTGCTGCTCCCCCGGCCGCGCCGCGATGATGGGTATCTGGCAATTTGATTGGAAGTTATCCAGTGGTCTTATTCATGACAAGATTGGAATCTTGTCCCACGACGGATCATGCCGCCAGGGCCTCGGCAAGCAGGGCCTTGGTGGCATCTTGGCGGGGGGCGTCGAAGATCTGGGCGGGTGGACCGGATTCGATGATCCGGCCCTCGCCGAAGACATGGACCACGTGCGACACCCGCCGGGCGAAGTGCATGGCGTGGGTCACCACGACCATGGTCAGTCCATCCTGCGCCAGGTCGGTCATCACGGCCAGCACCTCGCCGGTGGATCGTGGATCGAGAGCGCTCGTGGGCTCGTCGAAAAGGATGGCCTGGGGCTCCATGGCCAGGGTCCGGGCGATGGCCACCCGCTGTTGCTGGCCGCCGGAAAGCTCTCGGGGCAGGGCGTGCAGTCTGCCGCCTAGGCCCACACGGTCCAGCAGCCTGCGTGCCCGCTCCTCAGCCTGCTCGCGCGCCAGCCCGAGCACGTAGACCGGCCCCTCGATCACGTTCTCCAGCACGGTCCGGTGCGGGAAGAGGTTGAAGCTCTGGAAGACCATGCCCAGCCGCAAGCAGACCTGGCGAACGGTCCGTGTCCGTTCCATCGGGCTGTCGACGGCGCTCAGTCGCAGGCCGTCGACGGCGATCGTTCCCCCTTGAAACGTTTCCAGACCGTTCAGGCAGCGGAGAAACGTGCTCTTGCCGCTTCCCGAAGGCCCGATGAGCGTGGCCACCTCGCCCCGGCCGACGTTCAGGCTAAGCCCCCTCAGGACCTCGATCGACCCGTGCCACTTGACCAGCCCGTTGACCTCGATCATGTTCAAGC
>JBMFUH010000003.1:0-25340 GCA_049966735.1 Isosphaeraceae bacterium | reverse complement strand
ACCAGGTGTAAAGCAGCCCGTCGGAGTTCCGTCCCCTGGCCAGGATGCAGTCGAACATCGCGTGCATCGGCCCTTCGTAGGCTTTCTTTTTCTCCGGCATCACCTGGGAGACGGCGAGGTACAGCTCGGTGAGTCCGTTGACGACCTCGCAGCCGTGATCGATCAACCGAAGCTGCTTCCAGTCGCGTGTCGGGTGATTCTTGCCCAAGAGAAATTCGTCGCCCAGCCGGATCGCCCAGTCGAGATACTTCCGTTTGCCCGTGAACCAGTAAAGACGCGCGCACGCCTGCAAGAGATCGCCGCAAACCTCGACGTTGCGGGTGGGAATCTTACCGGCGGCCGTGTCGTGTGCCGCATGCTTCCAGATATCCTCGCTGATGCCGAGCATCCGCTCCGACCAGGGGCTGGGACCAAGCCACTCGGTGAGCGGAATGAGCCCGTCCTTGACGTATTCCGCGCCGTCGAAGACGAGCGCGTCCAGGTCGAGCTTGTCGCGTCTCCAGCCATGTTTCGAGAAGGAATAATCGTCGGGAAGACGATCGAGCCTCGACGTCAGGCGCGTTTCGGTGTGGAGCATGTCGAGCAGCCGGCCCTCCAGGAGCGGCCGGTCGGTGAGCGCCGCCGTGAGGACCATGAAGGGATAGTTGTCGGCCGCCGAATCGCGACCGTTCCAGAAGTCGCGGCTCTCACGCAGGTTTCGCGGTATCAAGCCCGTGGCCGGGTCGGCGTGAGCCAGCCAGCCGTCGACGTAGCGGCGGCAGCGGTAGAGCGCCTCGCTGGCCAGTCGGCCGTTCCTCTCTGCCCGGCGAAAAAGATCGCGGCGATGGGTGTCCGATCGCAGGGCCGAGGGAACGGGCGTCTCGCGGGCCCAGGTGCCGCGCATGTCGAGGAAACTCTGGATCGCCGGGCGAGCTGGACCGAGAAGGGCGGTCAGGCGGGGCCAGAAATCCCTGCCGCTAAAGACATGGGCCCCAGGATGAACCGTGAGGGTCACGTTCCGCGACGCGGCAAAGATGCCATACGAGGCGCGGATCTCCTTCATGGCCAGCCGGCCGATCTTCACGGGGAATCCGCCGGGTGCTCGTTCCTGCTCGCCCAGCTCGCAGACGAGCTGCCTGGGCGCCACGCAGGCGAAGATATCGGCGAAATCAAAGTTCTCCTCGAGCCCGGTGAAGTTGAAGCACGGGCAGTGTCCGTTCTTCATGTTGGCCACCGTGGTCAGCCAGCCGCTGGAACAGGCGAGCTTCACCCGCTCATCGAGGGCCGCGACGTACATGGCGGTCTCGCCCCCCAGCGAGAGCCCGGCCACGGCAAGGCGATCGCGGTCAACTTCCGGCAACGTGACGACGTAGTCAAGACAACGCGAGGCATCCCAGGTTCGCTCCCCCATCAGCGTCCACTTCGGGTGTTGCAGCGTGTGCTGGCCCACGTCCGGCGCGATGACCACGTAGCCCATGTCGATCAAGGTCCGCCCGTTCCAGTAAAGCCCTTCACCTTTGACGATCTCCTCTCCCTTGCCGCCATGCCCGTGCAGAGCCAGCACGGCACCGACCTGGCCCCTGGACCGCATCGGCCGCGCCAGCCAGACATGAGCGCGCCTGTCGGGCAGAGTTTGCAGGGTGAGTTCTTCCAGGGTGTAACCCTCCGGCGACCTGACGATCCGCTGGAGACACTTCACGTCAAGTGGAGCACGCTCCGGCTTCTTGCCCCCCATCATCAACACGAAAAGCTTCTCACGAATCGCTTGCTGCTCGGCATTCGCTGCCTCGGGCGACCTGGCCCGGAACCGCATGCGGCGTGGGGTGTCGGCGGCCGGGGAAAGCGCGGCCCAGACCAGGACGAGCACGGCACCCAGGCTGATCAATTTCATCTCGGGCTCCTTCGGCGAGTTCGAGTCGGACTTCGGTACATTTTTTCGGACGAGCCTGGCCTCTTGGCCCATTTTCCATGTTACGATCTCCGGCGGAAGATGGAGAGTAGCGAGCAACGGCTCCATCGCGTTTTCGAGACATCGTGGAGTTCAAACCATGAGTACCGGTGGGCGTCTCGAAGGGAAGAAGGCACTGGTCACGGGGTCTGGCACGGGCATCGGCCGCGAGCTGGCCCTGGAGTTCGCGCGCCAGGGGGCCGATGTCGTCCTGCATTACGCGCACAGCGGCAAGGGAGCCGAATCGGCCGTGGCCGAGATCCAGGCGATGGGCCGGCAGGCTGTCGCCTGCGCCGCGAATTTCGACCGGCTCGAGGAGATCAACCAGCTTGCCGACCGGGCGATCGATTTTCTGGGACAGGTCGACTGCCTGGTGAACAACGCCGGCATCACCCTGAACAAGCCCTTCCTCCAGGTCACGCCGGAACAGTTCGATATCCTCTTCCATGTGAATATCCGGGCTCAGTTCTTCCTGACCCAGCGCATCGTCCCGAACATGCTCGCTCACGGCGGCGGAGCGGTCTGCAACCTCACCTCGGTCCACGGATTCCAGGGGGCGCCCGAGCATTCAGTGTACGCGGGAACCAAGGGGGCCATCATCGCCTTCACCCGGACCCTGGGGATCGAGCTGGCTCACAAGGGCATTCGTGTCAACGCCATCGCCCCCGGCTGGGTCACCGTGGACAACTACTACAAGGCCATACCCGGTTTCAACGACGAGTCGGCACGCGAGTCGGCGCGTGATTCGGTTCCCGTCGGCCGGCCGGGGACGCCGCTGGACATTGCCAAGCTCGCCGTCTTTCTCTGCTCCAGCGATGCGGAGTTCATCGTCGGCCAGACGTTCATCGCCGACGGAGGCACCACCGCACTGATGTCCTTGATCTCCGATTTCCGCCATGAGTCCAAGAACCGGTTCGGTACGGGATATGTACCAGGAATGTGAAAGGATGTGAAGCGAGATCATTCTTCCCTGGCGTACTCGATGCACGAGGAGATCTCTCGATGACGACATTGCTGGGCGCTTTTGTGGTCGCGGCCGCGGGTCTGATCCAGGGGAGCGGCGTCTGGCCGTTCAAGCTGATGCGCATCTACCAGTTCGAGCACTGGTGGTTCATCAGCGCGCTCGTTGGTCTCATCATCATGCCCTGGACCATCACGCTCCTGAGCTGTCCGGATGCCTTGCAGGCACTGGCGAATGTGCCGGTTTCGGCCATCGTCCTGGGCAACCTCTTCGCGATTGGCTGGGGCATTGCCAACGTCCTCTGCGGCATCTGTTACGTCCGCATCGGCGTGGCGCTTACCGGAGCCATTCTTGCCGGTTTGGGGGTCTCGTTCGGAGCAGTCGTTCCTCTGATCTTCAAGGGTTCAGGATTGTTTCGAGACTCGCCCAGCCTGGCCTCGACGGCGGGAATGACTGTGCTGCTGGGCGTCGGCGTGATGCTCGTGGGCGTGACCTTGGCGTCGCTCGCCGGGTTTGGCCGCGACCGGGTCGTGGCCAAGACTGAGGAAAAGTTGGGCGGTTTCCTCGGCGGCTTGATCATGACGGTGATCGCTGGGGTGCTTTCCTCATTCATGGCCTTTTCGTTTATTTACAGCCAAGGGCCCATCGTGGCCCGGTTCAGCACGGTCCAGCCACGTTCCGAAGTCACGGTCACGGCTCACGTTCCTAACCCCAATGCGGGCCCCAAGGCGATGACCACGGGCTACCAGTCGGACCCGATCTCTGGCAAGTACACTGTCGGGGACGACGGCACGATCGCGCTGAAGGGAGCGGGCCCCGTGGGCATCGGCGGCATGAGCGCCTTCGCGGCGAGTCAGCAGATCAGGCATGCCATCGACCCCGACGGCAAAGCGGAGGCGCGGGTCGAGACGGGCAGCATTCCGGCAACCTTCGCCGTGTTCGCCATCGGCCTCTTCGGAGGAGCTCTCATCAATATTGGCTACGCCGCCTATCTGCTCTCTCGCAATCGATCGTGGGGAATCCTTCTCCAGAGCCAACGGGAACTGTTCCTGGCCGCCATCATCGGAGTGGATTTCAGCCTGGCTGTCGCGCTCATGGGCAAGGGGATGCTCATGCTCGGCGCTCTCGGAGCCTCGATCGGCTGGGGCATCCAGCAAGCGATGCAGATGACGGGAACACAATTGCTCGGCTTCCTGAGCGGAGAATGGCGGGGCGTGCACGGCAAGCCGAGAATCCAGATGTATCTGGCCATCGCCATCTTCCTCGTGGCGGCGATCGTGCTGGCCTATGGCAACACCATGCCCAGGCAATGAGATCGAGCCATTCTCCCAGGTCGTCATCAGGAATTCGAAACATGAGAGACGCTTTGATTGACACGATGAAGGGCGCCGGTCAAGCTGGCGAGCTTTGCACCTTCCCGGACGGAACCGAAGTTCTGGTCCTGGCTCATGGCGGACGGATCCTGGGCCTCTTCGCCCCGGGAAGCAGCCGGAATCTCCTCTGGACCAACCCCGCCCTCGATTCGGCCGCCACGGCCCGCGCCTTCTTCGGCTCCGAGCAGTGGCACAATTCGGGAGGGGATCGCACCTGGCTGGCTCCCGAGGTCGATTTCTTCTTTCCCGATTACCCGGACATGAAGCGCTACTGGCAGCCCAGACAGCTTGATCCGGGCGCGTACCGGTTGAGCCAGACCGAATTCGGAGTGTCGCTCACCAACCGGCTCGCCGCGCGGCTGTCGCGGTCGAGGGAAGAGGTCGATCTCACGATCGTGAAGACCGTGAGTCCGGCTGCCGATCCCCTCCGCCATGAGCATTTGATAACTGCATCAGGCATCGCCTACGCCGGTTACACCCTGCGCACCTCCCTGGAGTGGAACTCCGAAAGGGCCGGGACTTCGCCCGTGGGCCTCTGGAACCTGCTCCAGCTTCCGCACGGCGGCGAACTCCTGATTCCCACTCACGGCCGGACCCAGCCCCGCGCTTACTTCGGAACGATTCCCGACGATGACCTGCACGCCGGCGACGACCTGGTCCGGTACCGAATGCGGGCCTCGGGGGAGCAGAAGATCGGCATCCGCGCCGCGGCGGCGACCGGACGAATGGCCTATCGCCACCAGACGGCAGACGGCCATTGGGAACTGGTCGTGCGCAACGTCTTCGTGAACCCGTCGGGCCATTACGTCGACATCCCCTGGAACGGTCCGGCTGAGCCTGGCGACGCACTTCAGGCCTGCAACGTGCGGAGCGGCCTCGGGCAGTTCAGCGAGATGGAATACCATGTGCCGGCGCTCGGGCCGGGGACGGGGCTCTTTTTCGTGGAAGATGTGTCTCAGGTCTGGGCGTATCGTGGCACCCGGGAACAGATCGTCGACGTGACAAGGGCTTTGGTGACCGCGGAGTGCTCGTCCTGAAACGAAGGGAGGTCTGACCATGAGCCGACTGGCTGATGAGATCATGGCGGCCGAGGTGCCTGCCGGTTCCATCGTGATCTGGTGGCTGGGACAGGCGGGGTTCGCCTTCAAGACGCCCTGCGGGAAGATCGTCTACTCCGACCCGTATCTCTCCGACGCCGTGGAGCGGCTCCACGGATTCAAGCGGCTCTCGCTGGCGCCCCTTGCCGCGGCGGACGCCCAGGCCGACCTCGTGGTCATGACCCACGAGCACACCGACCATCTCGATCCCGACGCGATCCCGGTCATCGCCCGCCGCAATCCGCAATGTCGCTTTGCCGCCCCATCGGGCTGCCTTGATGGCCTGGCGCAGGCTGGCGTTGCCGCCGAGCGAACCGTGATCCTCGAGCCCAACAGGTCTCACGACCTGGAATGCGTGGTCGTGCATACGGTGCCGGCGGACCACGGGGATCTTTCCCCCACTGCCTTGAGCTTCCTGCTGGACTTCGACGGCATCCGTGTGCTGATCACCGGCGACACGTCGCATCGACCCGCGCTCGTGCAGCCGCTTCTGGCCATGCGGCCGGACGTTCTCATTCCCTGCATCAACGGCGTCTTCGGCAACATGAACCACATCGACGCGGCGATGCTGGCGCGGCAGGCCCGGCCCCGCTTCGCGATACCTTGCCATTTCTGGACCTTCGCCGAGCAGGGCGCGGGCGATCCAGCCGGCTTCCTCTACGCCTGCCGGCAGTTTTGCCCCGAAGTCACGGCTCTCGTGCTCAAACCGGGCGAACCGTTCTTGGTCCCTCGCCGATGAATCATCGGTCGGATTTCAGGCTGGGCTTCGCCTGGCAAACAGGGCCGAGAGTGCGTAAAAACCGAATGCGAGGTAGAGGAGGCCGTTGAATCCGACCACCAGCGAGAGAAACTCGCAGACACCCCCCAGGATGACGCCGCCGGTATTGGAGCCGAGGTCGACGTCGGGCTGGCGGCTCTCGCGGAATGAGGTTGTGAAGATCACGCCGGCAAACGCGATCGGTGCGAATGTCAGCGCGCATGCCACCACCGTCTTGATTGCCGGAGGCAGGGAGAGCAACGCGCTCAAGGATACGCTCGCCTCGAGCAACAGCGAGAGGAAAAGGAAAACGTAATAGGGCCGGAGGGATCGCGGGCGGGCTGCCAGGACGTAGAGATTGCTCGCCAGGATCATCACCAAAATCGCGGCGAAGACGATCGAATTGACGAACCAGGTCGCGCCGAAGAGGAGGGCCATCTGGACGACGCCCTTCGTCTCCAGGAGCATGAACCCCGCTCCCAGGAAAAACATCTGACCGTTCGGGCGAATCGTCCGCACCGGCGCAAACGCCAGGAGAATAAGGAGGGACAGGACCGCTACGATGGTGATGCCGCGCACGTTGAGCGCGGGGATGGCCGGGTTGCGCAGGTACAGGAATGGCCAGTCGTCGGTGGGCAAGGGCTCGACCCCGGCCGTTTCCACAACCGCTGGACCGATCGCCTGCCAGTCCTCCGCGCGTGTTCCCAGCACGGCTGGTGGAGAGGGCCCGTACCCCTTGACGAGCTGATTGTACCGGGCCATCTTGTGCCCCCAGAAGAAACCGCCCGACGCGAGCTTGTCGCGAATCGCGGTCACGGGCGCCTGGTCTGAATTGCCTGCCAGCAAGAACGTGATGTGCATGCCCTGGGCTTCCTCCGCGGTGATCCGTTCCTGGTACGGCAGCGAGATCACCAGCGGCCTGGCATGGAAAACTCTCTCCACGAGCTTTTCGAGTCGTCCCACCACCCAGCCGCGTCTGTAGAAGTTGTACAACACGAAAATCCCACGGGGTTTCAGTCGGGCCCGGACGTCGCGGAAGGCTTCCTCGGTGAACAGGAAGCTCTCCAGCCGGAGGTTGGAATAGCCCGAGTGGAGCGCCAGCGAGTCGACCACCCCATAGATCACCAGGTCGTACTGCTGGTTTGTCTTGCGGACGAAGCTGCGGCCGTCGTCGAAGTGCACGGTGACGCGAGGGTCGCGGTACGGGCGGTCGGGGTGATAACTTTCCCCCATCGCGGTGAGCACCGGGTCGATCTCGACCGCATCGACGTGACGGACGCCATTCATGAGGGCCGCCTCGACGTCATTTCCCGAGCCTGCGCCGATGATTAGCACATCCTCAAACGGCGGACCGTCGGCGTCGCGGTTCAACAGGTAAGGCAGTGAGTAGGCGGGGCCAGCCTCCGCGACGTGGAGCACGCCTTGGTGGCCGATGTTGTTGACGTTGATCATCCGCTGGGCCGGGTCGTACTGGACTTTGGAGTAAGGCGACCAGATCGTGCGCTTCGACCCTTCCTCGACGTAAGCCGACGCGCCCAGGATCAAGAGGACCGTGACCAGGGCAAACAGTTGGGTGATCGTCCGCCGCCGCAGGAGCACGAGCACAAGCCCCGAGGTGACGCCGAACCAGACCAGGGGAGGCGCGCGGAGGTAAGACGCCGCGGCAAACGCCAAGATGCCCGCCAGGCTGCCGGTGATGTTAATTGTGTAGGCCCCGACCCGGTCCGGCAGCGCGTCGAACGCACGGCCCAGAGACTGGCCAATCCCCACGAAGATGAGGGCGATGAGCGTGAAGAAGATACCAGCGATCACCTCGATCGGAACCACGAAGTGCGCCGGATCGACCGCGCGGGTCTCGGTCCCGAAGAAGACCTGTTGCGGCGAGGGGAGGTGATCCACGGCGATCGTCAACCGCTCGAAGTGATTGTAGGCCCAGAGCATACCGAGCGCCAGGACGACCGCGAGGAGCGAGAGCGGTAAAACCGCCTGCAAATAATCGCGCTTGGTCACGGCCGTGAGAAAACCGACGCTTGTCCCCAGGAAGCAGGCCATCAAGACCAGGTTCGTGAAGAACGTGAGGAACATCACGGTGCTGCCGAACCACCGGATGCAAGCCAGCTCGAAGAAGAGCAGGAGGAAGCTGAGCAAGAAGAGGTCGCGCCGGGGATTTCGCCCTCGGGGTGGGTTTGATTCGGACCTTGCCTGCGCCATGGGTTCTCCGGAAGGAATGGGGCTCGACGAGGACCTGGCATCCAGGCAACTGACTTCAACTCCGGGGCCAGTCAAGAAAACGACCGCTACGAAGGATCGTAGCATGCATCGCCCGGCAGTTCCACGAAGACAGCGATGAGAAGCTCACGAGATCTCTCGTCCTTTCCGTTCTGCTTTTTCTCGAAATCCGCCCGCACCATTGACCTTGCCACACTGAGGTGCTGGAGTCGAGGAGGTGAATCGGCTGCGAGACTTGGGGCACCGAACCGGCAATCGGACCTGCTCACATTCTGGAGACGTTCATGTCACGCATCCGGCGGTGGCGACTCGTGGCGGCGATGGGTTGCGTCTGGTTCTTGATCTTGGTCGATACAGGGCTCGCGGCAACGGAGGGAGCTACTGTCTGGAACTGGACCATGGCCACGCCGGAAAGCCAGGGGATGAGCCAGCAAAAGCTTGCCGATGCCTGGTCCGAGCTGCGAACGAGAAGGACCACCGCGCTTCTGGTTATCCGCAGCGACCGGATTGTCTTCGAGCGATATGCGCCGGGGTTCGACCGGAACAAGCCGCATTACACCGCCTCGATGGCCAAGGTGCTGGTGGGGGGAATGGGGCTGATGCTGGCGATGGATGCCGGACGGATCTCTGCCGACGACCCTGCGAATCGCTTTGTCGTCCGCTGGCGCGAGGACCCTGTGCGGCGGGCCATCACTATCAGTCATCTGGCAACCCGCACCTCCGGCATCGAGGACGCCGAGGAGAATGAACTGCCTCATGAACGATTGACGGAATGGAAGGGAGACTTCTGGAAGCGGTTGGACCCGCCGCGCGACCCATACACACTCGCCGCGTCGGTCGCACCTGTTTTGAGCAAACCCGGCGTCGAGGAACGTTACAGCAACCCGGGCATGGGCATGCTGGGCTATTGCCTGGCGTCTTGCCTGAAAGGGACGGCCGATCCCGATCTACGATCGCTCCTCAAACACAAGGTCATGGATCCGCTGGGCGTGCCCGGATCGGAGTGGTCGGTGGGCTATGGCAAGACGACGACCGTCGATGGCTTGCGGGTCGTGGCGACATGGGGCGGCGGCGCCTACAGCCCAAACGCTGTCGCCAGGGTTGGCCGACTGCTCTTGCACCGAGGGAAATGGGAAGGACGGCAACTGCTCTCCGAGGCGGTTGTCAAGCAGGCGCTCAAGCATAGCGGTCTCCCGGGCCATTCAGGCCTGGGATGGTGGGTCAATACACCTTGGAACGGCAAGCGGCTCTGGAAGTCTGCGCCCGATGATGCCTTCGGCGGCGCGGGGGCCGGGCAGCAGTTCCTCCTCGTGGTTCCCAGTCAGGGTCTGATCGTCGTCCGGAATGGTGAGATGCTGGACCAGGGTCTCTCCTTCTGGGAGGGGCTGGAACGTTACATGGTCGCGCCTGTGCTGGCGTCGATCTCGGCGAGCGCCAAGGCCCCCTACCCTTCCAGTCGCCTGATCCGGGCCGTTCGCTGGGCTCCCGTGGCCTCGATCATCCGCCGGGCGAAAGGAAGTGACAACTGGCCCTTGACCTGGGCCGACGACGATTCTCTTTACACCGCCTATGGGGACGGCCGCGGATTCGAGCCGTTCGTGCGTGAGAAGCTGAGCCTCGGCTTCGCCAGGATCTCCGGCGGCCCAGTGGATTTTCAGGGCCTCAACATCGCCTCGAAGACCGGTGAGCAAAAGGGGGACGGGGCGGCGGGCAAGAAGGCCAGCGGGATCCTGGCGGTGGATGGCCTTCTCTACCTGTGGATCCGCAACGCCGGCAACGCGCGACTGGCGTGGTCGTCCGACCATGCCCGGACGTGGACATGGTGCGATTGGAAGTTCCGGGAGAGCTTCGGTTGTCCCACGTTCCTCAATTTCGGCAAGGATTATGCTGGTGCCAGGGATGAATATGTGTACGTTTATTCTCCTGACTGCAAGAGCGCTTACGCCGTGGCCGACCAGATGGTGCTGGTCAGGGTGAGGAAGGACCGCATCACGGATCGAGAGGCTTACGAGTTTTTCCATGGACTGGATGCGCGCGGTGTGCCGAGATGGACGGCGGATCTCGCGCGGCGGCGTTCGGTCTTCGAGCATCGGCACGGGTGCGGTCGGTCGACGATCTCGTTTGATGCGGGATTGAAGCGTTATCTCTGGTGCCAGAGCTCCCCCGGCGACGGCCGCTTCCGGGGAGGGTTCGGAATCTACGACGCGCCGGAGCCCTGGGGGCCGTGGACCACGGTCTTCTTCACCGAGCTGTGGGACGTCGGGCCGGGGGAGACATGCAGCCTGCCGACGAAGTGGATGAGTCGGGACGGTAAGGTTGTCCACCTGGTCTTTTCGGGCGATGACAGCCTGTCGGTGCGTAAGGCGGCGCTGATCATGAAGGAAGGCAGTTCACGCGAGCGTGATTGACCGTCGCCTTCAGGCTCCCCGATCAGCCTTCAGGGTGCACGAATTTGAGGAAGCAGCCTTGAGACGAGGGTACTTCTACTGTTATAGCTGGCATGGTTTGCTCAACTGGCTGCTCGTCCGGGGGTGAAGGGCAATAGGCCCACGCTCTGATCTCGGTGTGGATCTTCAGGGCACAACAGGGAAGGTCATCCTCTTGAATCCGCTCATCACTCCGTTCGATGCCGCGAGCCTGGCCGGCTCGCGCGTTCTGGCCGTCTGGTTCTGGGGAAACCCGGGGCTGCATCAGCTTGCCGATGCATTGATCAGTTTGGCCTGCCTGGTGATCTCGTTGTTCCTGGTTCTGAATTACCTGCGCCCCTGGAGACGCAGGGAGGTTCCCTACCATGGGATTGTCTGGCTCCTGGCTGGCTTCCTTCTTCTCTGCGCGGCTTCGTGCTTTCAGAATGTCTTCAACAGCCCCTCCAGTCCCCTCACGGGCGTCTTCTCGCTGATCATGGCGGGGCTCTCCTGCACGGCTCTCCTGGGACTGGCCTGTCAGGTGTGCAGGACCCAGGCGCCCTGTCATCCTCGCGAATTCGAGAAGGAGATGGCCGAGCGGCGGAAAGCCGAAGCCGAACTGAGGCAAGTCAACGCGCGGTTAAGCGCCTTGCTCGACGCCTCCACCGAGGTCTCGATCATCGCCACCGATTCTCATGGTTTGATCACGCTCTTCAACTCCGGCGCGGAGCAGATGCTCGGTTACTCCGCGGAGGAACTGATCGGCAAGTCAACGCCCGTGCTGCTGCATGATGCCGTCGAGGTCCGCGCGCACGCGGCACGGTTATCGGCCGAGTTCGGCACCCGAATCGAGGGATTCTCGGTGTTCGTCGAGCGGGCCCGACGAGAAGGACACGAGGTTCGCGAGTGGACCTATGTGCGCAAGGACGGCTCGCGTCTGACGGTCTTGCTCGCGGTGACGGCCGTGTTCGACTCCGAGGGTCGAATCAATGGGTTCCTGGGCGTCGCGACGGACGTGACCGAGCGGCTGCGGGTCGAGCAACGACTGCGGTCCAGCGAGTCCCGCTTTCGCCGCCTGGTCGACGCGAATATCTTCGGCGTGGTATTCGGCGACATGGACGGCAACATCAGCGACGCCAACGATGCGTTCCTGGAAATGGTCGGCTACACACGGCAAGAGATGGCGGCGGGGCGGCTGCCCTTCGATGCGCTCGTGCCGCCTGGCTGGGCGCGTTCCTTGCTCAGGTGTCGCGTTGAGCTCAAGCGCTGGGGGCGCTGCGCGCCTTTCGAGCTAGAATGCAAGCGGAGGGAAGGCCACAGGCTTCCCGTGCTGCTGGGCGTGGCGCTGCTCGATGAGAATCAGCCAGTCAAGGGGGGCTCTCCTGTCGTGGCCTTCTGTCTGGATCTCACGCAGCAGAAGCACCTTGAAGCCCAGCTTCGCAAGCACGCCGATGAACTGGCCGAGACGGACGTGCGCAAGAACGAGTTTCTGGCGATGCTTGGACATGAGCTCCGCAATCCGCTGGCTCCGATTCGCAACGCCGTCAAGATCATGAAGCAGCGCGGGTCTGACGATCCCGATACGTGCTGGGCGCGTGACGTGATCGACCAGCAAATCCGCCAGATGGCGCAGCTTGTTGACGATTTGCTGGAGATTTCCCGGGTCACCCGGGGCAAAGTCCGGCTGCAAAGGGAAGTGGTCGATGTGGCCACCATCGTGGCTTACGCGGTGGAGACGAGCCGGCCGGTCATCGATGCGCATGGCCACCGGCTGTCCATCGCCCTTCCTGCCCGGCAGATCAAGGTTGACGCCGATCCGGTCCGGATGGCCCAGGTGCTCTCCAACTTGCTGAACAACGCAGCCAAGTACACGGCCGATGGAGGGCTCATCCGGCTGTCCATCGTCGAGGAAACGGATGATGTCGTCTTCCGGGTGCGCGACAACGGCGTCGGCATTCCCCCCGACATGCTGCCGCGCGTCTTCGACCTGTTTGCCCAGGCCGACCGCTCGCTGGACCGATCACAGGGCGGACTAGGCCTGGGACTGACGCTCGTGCGCAGCCTCGTCGAGATGCACGGAGGAACCGTCAAGGCAGCCAGCGCGGGCCTGGATCAGGGGAGCGAGTTCCAGGTCCGCTTGCCGCTCTGGAAACTCGGCAACCTCGAAAGACCCGGCGTTCGGCGCCCGGACGCGGTCGCGAACAGATCTCCCGCGGTGGTTGCTCGCCACGCGCCCCAGACACGCAAGGTGCTCGTGGTCGACGACAATGTGACCTCCGCGCAGACTCTGGAGCGGGTCCTCCGTCTCGAGGGGCACGAGGTCCATGTGGTCCACGACGGACCATCCGTCTTTGAGATCATCCGCAGAAGGCAGTTTGACGTTGTGTTCATGGACATCGGTTTGCCGGGAATGACCGGTTACGAGGTGGCCCAGCGGCTTCGCCACCAGCCCGAACTGGGAAACCCGCTGCTCGTCGCGGTCACGGGCTACGCCGAGGACGAAGCGCGGCGGCTTTCCCGCGAGGCCGGATTCGATCATCATCTGGTCAAGCCGGTGGATCCCGAGACGATTCTCGCCCTCCTGAGCTCGCTCGAGTGGTCCGAGGAGAGCGATCAAACCCTGATGATCGGTCGTCAAGCAGCCGAGTGGGCTGATTGCCTTCCATCTCGCGACGGCAAATGACCCATTCGCGTGAGGTCTCAATCGGAGAACAGTGCGGCTGGCCATGCGCCGAGGTTTCTTGAGCCGCGCGTAAACGTAGATATATTACTGATCATGCCTTGAATTATTGAATTGGGAGCGGCCGCGCCGAACTCCGCTGCAACGTTGCCGGCCTGGACGCCGCAATCCCATCCGTTTGCATCCGTGGCCCATTCTCCTCTCCCCCTTTCCGTCGCTGTCCGGCCCAAGACACACTGGCGGCCAGACCATCGTCATCGAATAATCCTGATCTTCACCATCGATCAATCCACATGCCCGGTGCTACAATAAATCTTAGAGTCGTCTCAGTCGAGAACTGGCTCGGAAGGGAGGACACGTGGCAAGTCTGTCTCCAGCATTACTCGGGCAAGGGAGCGCCACGAACTTTGACCGGCTGATCAGGGCCAGGATCGGGAGGCAGAGTCTGGGATTGTCGCCGCCTGGGCTCTTGCTCGTCTACCTTGACTGGTTGGTGCACCTGGGTTTTTCTCCGGGCAAGCGTCTGGAGCTTGTCGAAGCCGGTCTGACGGGTGTGTGCCGACTGGCGCTGTACGCGTTCTGTTCGATGGGCCTGCCGGGAATGCCGCCGGTGCTCAAGCCATCGCCTGGAGATCGCCGCTTCGTGGATCCGGCCTGGCGGCAGTGGCCGTTCAACCTCTTCGAACAGTCGTTTCTCCTGATGCAGAGTTGGTGGGAATCGGCGACGACGCATGTCTGGGGCGTTTCGCGCCATGACGAAGCCGTGGTCTCGTTCATCGCCCGCCAGCTCCTCGACGTCGTTGCTCCGTCCAACTTCCCGCTCACCAACCCGGAGGTCCTCAAGGCCACGATCGAGCAGGGCGGGTTGAACTTGATCCGGGGTACGGAGAATCTCGTGGAGGACTGGGAACATCTTGCCTGCGGTGAGAGGCCCGTGGGCGCGGAGCCGTTCGTGGTCGGCAAGACGGTTGCCGTCACGCCCGGAAAGGTGGTGCTCCGCAATCAACTTTGCGAGGTGATCCAGTACGCGCCCACCACCCAGACGGTGCAGGCCGAGCCGATTTTGATCGTGCCGGCGTGGATCATGAAGTATTACATCCTCGATCTTTCCCCGGGCAACTCGCCCGTCCGCTTCCTGGTCGAGCGGGGACACACGGTGTTCATGATTTCCTGGAAGAACCCCGGACCGGACGATCGAGCCGTCCGGATGGACGACTACCGCACGCTGGGGGTCATGGCGGCACTCAAGGCCATCGGGGCGATCGTGCCGGAAGCTCGAACCCATGTGGTGGGCCACTGCCTGGGAGGGACATTGTCGGCCACCACCGCGGCGGCGCTGGCTCGCGACGGCGACGACCGGCTCCAGAGCCTCACCCTGCTGGCGGCCGAGACCGACTTCACGGAAGCCGGTGAACTGATGCTCTTCATTGACGAGACGGAAGTTACGTTTCTTGAAGACATCATGTAGGAACAGGGATATCTCGACACGCGGCAGATGGCCGGCGCTTTTCAGTTGCTGCGGTCCAACGACCTGATCTGGTCTCGCTTGGTGCACGATTACCTGATGGGTCTGCGGCAGCCCCTCTCCGACCTGATGGCCTGGAACGCCGATGGAACCCGGCTGCCTTACCGGATGCACTCCGAGTACCTGCGCAAGCTGTTTCTCAACAACGAGCTGGCCGAGGGGCGCTATGTCGTGGACGGTCGGCCGATTTCGTTGAGCGATATCCGCATTCCCATCTTCGCGGTGGGGACGGAGCGAGACCACGTCGCCCCCTGGCGATCCGTCTACAAAATCGTCCAGCTCGCGGATACCGATGTTTCATTTGTCCTCACGTCGGGTGGCCACAACGCGGGGATCGTGAGCGAACCGGGCCATCCCCGGCGCGGCTACCAGCTCGCCACACATCGGGAGGGTGAGATCCAGATCGACCCCGACCAGTGGCAGGCGATGGCACCCCGCCGCGACGGTTCGTGGTGGGAAGCCTGGCAGTCCTGGATCGAGTGACATTCAACCGGCCGGGTGAAGCCTCCTCCGCTGGGAAGCCCCGAGCGCGGCTATGCGGCACAGGCTGATGCTCCGGGGCACTACGTGCTTGAGCCGTGAACCGACTGGTTCGCCTACCGGATCAGTTGAATCAATTCTCGATGGCATCAACGAATCTGATCTGGGATAATTGCAGAGCGAACGGCAGGTCCGTTGGTCATTTCACTGATGCAAGTCGCGAGCAGGGAAGGAGGAACAAGAGATGCTGCGGAAATTTGCCGATCCCGCAACCATCGAGTTGCTCAGAAGTCTGAGGGAGCCTGTGGAACTGTGCAATGAAACAGGGGAGGTGCTAGGTACTTTCACTCCCGAGCCGGCTGAACTGGTCACGGCTGCTGCATCAACCCCTCCGGCTCATCCTTGGGAGGCGCACGAAAACCTGGGCGCCGAGCTCGACGTGTTCGGCTACGAGCACGACATTGACTGAGCCGGATTCGCCTCCGTCGCAAGGACGAAGCCCCTCTGAGCCGCTCTCGCACGAATCCGGGCCAAGGCGGCTCGAGGGGCCGAGGTTGACCGCTTCCGCTAGCCTCAATCTTTCGGCCGGCTCCAGTGATAATCGACAAATGTCATATAAGCGTCCCAGTCGTCGGTGGTGACGTCGTGTTTGCCGGGCCGGATGCGGTAGCCGATCGTGCTCTTGACCAGCGAGTCGACGGCCGGCGCGGGCCAGCGGGTGATCGCCAGCCCATCGGTCCCCAGCAGGCGATAGACCGGGTCGGCCGCCCTGGCGGCCAGAAACTCTCCCTTGGGATCGGCCCAGAGATCTTCCTGGGCACTACAGATCAAGACCGGTCGTGGGGCGATCAAAGCGATCAGCTCATGTTCGTCCATCGGCAGCATGAACTCGCGGTCGTTGAAGGCGTTGAAGTTGTCGCAGAACCAGTGCGGGAACGACGTGTTCAAGCGGGCGACGGTCTCACCGAAGATCCGCTTGGAGAGCGCCGCGCCGCCAGCCCCCGAACAGTTCGAGATCACGATCGCGAACCGAGGATCGGTCGCGCCGGCCCAGAGCGCGGTCTTGCCCAGGCGCGAATGGCCCATCACGGCAACCTTGGTGGCATCGATCTCCGGCGCCGTCTCGAGATAGTCGAGCGCCCGCGAGAGTCCCCAGGCCCAGGCGGCAATCGAGCCCCATTCGTCGGGCGCGGGTTTGGTCTGCCCCGGCTTGTAGAAGAGAGGCTGGATGCCGTTCTTGAAACCGTCGTCGAAATCCGGGTCGATGTCGCCGTAGTAGGCGGTGGCCAGGGCGTAGCCGTGAGCGAGAATGCGCTCGACGGGCCAGCGCGAGGCCGCGGCGCCTCGCGACGCCTCCGTCGCGTGGTTGTTGACGACGCCTTTTGTGCCTTCCCGCTGCCACTGCGTGGAAAGCGTGATCCCCGGATCATTACACACGGCGTGATTGCCCTGGAAGTTCAAGCCCAGAAAGGCGGGCACGCGGTGGCCTGGCCCGGCGTCCTTGGGGAGATAGACGAGAAGATGGATCACCGGCCCCGCGGGATCGTCGTTGAATCGGATCGCGACCTCGCGGCGAATCGCCTTCTTTCCCAGGGCGTGCGGGTCGTTTGAGCCGACTGAAAACGTCGGCTTGATCGGCTGAGGAGGAGTCGGCACCTTGCCGAACATGTACGTTTCGAAGAGGTTCATGATCTCGGGCCGACGGCGGGCGCGCCAGGCTTCCGCCGTGGTCACTCGCTCTCCATGGCTGTCCACGAGTGGATCGGGCAACGTGTAGAGCCCGACCTTGGTTTCATCGTAGTTGGGGGCGGCGGGCTGAGCAGTTGCGGGCTGCCCAAGGATCGACAGACCAAGACAGACGCCAAGGGTCAGTACGAGCCGGCGGCCGAGTTGGGAAGGAGTGTGGAGGACCATGGATTTCATGCGGATGCGCTGCGTGGCCATGCGCGAGCTCCCGATTCCTGGAAAATGAGTCAAACGGTCAACCCAACCGCGATGATGCACCCGGACGGTCCGGTATGCAACGACCGGCCGCGGAAAAGACGCGAAGGCGGTTCCACTGGAGCTCACGCCGCCCTCGGGCTTCCCGGCACGGCCCCTCCAAATGAGGCGAAGCGGGCCCCGGCGATGTTGAACGGTCCACGAAGAGCATACATATCAAGAAGCAAAACGAAAGCTTTTTTCGTTGCCGCGGAGACTCGATGCGGTATCATCAGGAGGACGCGACACAAGTCGTGACCCGGCGTGCGTGAAGCAGAGGGGTTGCGCAATGGGTACCGGCCCAGATCCGGACGGTGACGTCTTGTCGCTGCTGGATGCCCTGCTGAAGCGCTCGGCGGCCTGGCGCGGCGTGCAGACCTGTGATCGGGACGACTGCGTTCAGGATGCGTGGCTCGCCCTGTTCGTGGAGCACCCGGACTGGTGCCTTGCCGACCCGAGGTGCCGGGCGTGGCTGCGGAGCGTGGTTCGGAACAAGGCGGTGGACGTCGTGCGGAGGCTGCAACGACACCCCGATGAGCCCCTCGACGAGCAAGCCTTCGTTTCCCACTGGGCCGAGAGCTCCGACGACCCTGGCGATCGCGAGACCTGCCCCGGATCGTCCCGGGCCGAGCTCATCGCTACGATCGTGGAGGTTCTGAACGGGCTTCGCGATGAGACCCGCTTGATCCTGGTTCAACGCGGGCAAGAGGGCCGCGCCTACGCCGAGATTGGCAAGGAGCTTGGCCTTACTACACAACAGGTCAGGTCGCGGTACAACTGGGTCCGGCACTGGGTGCAAGAGCGGGTCGCCGGCGCAGTGACGCACGCATGCAATCTGGGGGCGGCGAGTGATCCCAGCGTCGCTCCTGAGGAGCGCGAGGCCAGAAAAAACGTGACGCGGCAGCGCGAATCGCGGTCTAGAAAGTCGAAGTGACGCGGTTGCGGCGGATTTTTCAGTAATTTCTAAAGCTGTTGCCCGCCAGATGTTGCGCCGCGGGCGCAACATGGGTCGCCGTTGCCGCAACGCACTGGGTCCATGCCTCAAGTCATTGTCCAGTTGGAAGTTAGGTCGAAGACGCCAGCGAGACTTACGAAGGTCCCTCGCTAGAGCGGTTTACAGTCGGCTTGCGCACTGATCAAATATCGTAGGGTCCGCTGTGCGGACCAAATGCTCCGGCCGTCTCCCGGCGCGCCGGGACTACGGTGAGCTATCGACCCGAAAAACGCTCTAACGCCTGTGCGACTTCCTTATAGATACAGTCTTGGAGTCCGTAGAAAGAGGTGTCATCGGCTCGAGGGTGGCTTATGCATCGGCATTCCTCTCACCCGGAGGCCGGGTTGCCCGCACCGGCGCGCGGCGTCGGCGGGGGTTTCACCCTCATCGAATTGCTGGTCGTCATCGGCATTCTCGGGCTCTTGACGGCCATATTGCTCCCGGCCGTGCAATCAGCGCGAGAGGCGGCCAGGCGAGGCCAGTGCGTCGCGAACATGAAACAGATCGGCATCGCTATGCAGTCGTACCACGCAGTCCACAACATGTTCCCACCATCGGACTTGTTCATGACCGGACAGCGCTACTCGCTGGATTCGTACTCTGAGATCGTTTTCCTCTTGCCCCAATTGGAGCAGACCGCTCTGTTCAACTCGATCGACTTTTTTGATTTCCCCCTCCACGAATCGATCACCTCGCCGCTCATTGAGAACCACACAGCGCGGCATACGCGGCTTGCGGTCCTCCTCTGCCCGAGCGACGGCGAGCCCAACCACCTGAATTCGTACCGTTTTAATCGGGGACGGTACGTCCCTGGCAGGCGGTCGACCCATTCGTGGTTCGACGGCCCGTTCAGCATGGGCGAATTGCCGAGCGCAGTTACCATCACCGACGGCCTCTCCCGGACGGCGCTGGTCAGCGAGCGCCTGGCCGGCAGCTTTGCCGCGGGGGTGAACGACCCCCGTCGGGACCTCAAGGCGCCCAACGATGCCTCCCTCCCTGACGGGAACGACTCGGACTTCATCGCGGTTTGCGTATCCGACCAGCCGGGCGTCTGGTGGAACTGGACCTCTGGCTTGAACTGGTTCTATTCCGGATTTGTCACTACGAGCTACAACCACAACGGCACGCCCAACGATCCGAGGCCGTCTTGCGTACCGATCTCCGGACAAGCGGGAGGCCCCGGGGGCCTCAGCCCCCCGCGCTCGTTCCATCCCGGCGGGGTGAACGTGTTGTTTGGTGATGCCCATGTGGAATTCATCAAGGACTCGGTGCAAGAACCGGTGTGGATCGCCCTCGGCACTTATGACGCCGGGGATTTCTAGATCGGCCACCGGGTGCAATCACCATATTTGGCTTCGCCCTCAACCAGAGGAGAATCAACCGTGCGACAGAAAGGAAGTTGCCACCCATTGGGTCGCCGCGGCGGGCTGCTCGCCGCCGTGGCGTGTGTTTTCGCGGTCGCCGCGTTCCTGAGCTACGAAGCCATCGCGGTGACCTGCGACACCTTCTACCCCGGCTGCTCCAATTGGGGCGCGGTCCCCCCCTGCGGCAACACTGTGTACTGCTACGCGACGGACCCCAGTTGGAACCTGACATGCACAAATGGCAGTCAGATCACACACTACCAGAATTCGAGTCCGCCATCCGAATGGGCCAACTGCCAGGGGAACGATTCGTCAGTGAACCCGCAAACGTGTGCAGACACGCTCCAGCCGTGTGGCACGACCCTGTACTACGCCGGGTACGACTGCGTTCCTGACAACCAGTGCCCCATTTCGGGCGGACTGGGCAGCGTGCGGTGGTGCAAGGGCCCAATCACCCCCCAGTGCGCCCCCCCGCCATGAGCATCTGAAGCAGGGCAGGGCGGACGGAGGCGGGGCCGCGAATCTCGGCGCGCGTTCCGCGCCCTGGCCGCCGCGCCGTTGTAAACCCGCCGCCACGTTTCCCCGCCGGGAATATTGACGGGATGGAGCTGCCGATGGGCCTCTTCACTATGTTCTTTGTGTGCGCCGCGCAGGTTCCCGTCGGCCCGCTCGACGCGTTTCGGGCGAACTTCTACGCCACCAAGGTCGATATTCGCTTCCGCTACGAGGAAGGCATGTCGCCAGCGGGGACCGTGGACCGCCTGCGCTCCGGCGCGTTCGAATCATTGTCCGTTGTTCTCGACCCGCAGGAGGCTCTGAACGGACGGTGGAGTTGCGACGGCACGACCGAGCTCCTCGCTTGCAGCTCCTTGGACTTCAGCGATCGACCCGACAAAGCGGCATCGCCGACAACCGCCGCAAAAGCGAAGCAGTTGCCCCACGGCGGGCCGGTGATCGGTCCCCGCTCTCCGGTTGGCTTCGAGGTCTTCACCGACGGGGAAATGCAAGCCGAGAACCGCATCGGCCATGGCGATGTGCAAGTCATGACGAACGAGGGCCCTGGCGAGGGCATGTTTCTGACCGGGCGCGGGCCGTTCTGCTGGTGGGGGACGTTTCACCTTCCCGCGAGCCTGGAGCGCTATTTCGGCAGCCTGGCCCCAACACTGCATCGAACGTCGATCGGCGGAAGGAGCTTAGCAGTTTCGGTCTACCAAATCGACCACCCTCAAGGGGGCTGGGGACGGATGGAAATCACGTATGATCCGGCCGTCAACTTCCTGCCGCGCCACGTGCGTCTGATCGGCGTGTCCAGCGTCAGCGCCCAGTGCAAGGAGATGTTCCTGGTCGAGGCCAAGCCGTGCGCGGAAGGAGGGTTTGTCCCGTTGGAGTACTACACGGCCGATTTTCTCATAGACCCGCCCAAGCACAGGGAAATCACCGAGTTTGACCCCGGCTTTAACCCTCGGCCCACGCCCAAGATCGTTCTCGGCCACTTCAAGGTGAACGAATTCAAGGACAAGAAAGGCCGAGTCGGCCTCAGCCAGCTCCAAAAGGTCCATACGGTCGTGGCCAGGGGAGGGGCCGTCCCGCTTCTTTCCAAGAGCCTGTTGACTCTGGATCGAATCAAGTCAATTCTCACCAGTAAATTGAAGGACCCGTGGACGTCACGCCGCCCGAACCTGGACGTCGCTGACATGGACCAGTTCACTGAAACGCCACGCCCCCGCTGGATTTGGCCGGTGGCGATCGCTTTGCCGATCCTGCTGCTTGCGGCGGTGGTAATCTGGCGAAGGCGCAGGGCCCGTTTGTTGGGGATGCTCCTTGCCTACGCCGCGATGTCCAGCCTGGTGGGATGTGGCAAAGTGGCGGAGCCTCGCGTGACCCTCCACGCCGAGTTCGATCCCCCGCAGGTCGTCTTCTCGCCGCACGCCGCGACCGTTTCGCTGTCGTTAGTCGCGCGCAATGATGGCAATGTGCAGCTCAAAGTGTTCAAGGTCGACGCCGGGTGCCAGTGCCGGAGGGTTGACATGTCCGACTTCCCCATTACTTTGGCTCCCGGACGTTCGCGCGCCATTGGTATGACAATGAGGTCCTCGCCGCGCGTCGATTTGCAGCATTACCTCCTGCGCTTTGAGACGGATCAGGGCACCCTGAATGCGCCCGTCTCGGTCGCGCTGCTGTGCAAGCACTCCTTTCATCCCGACATGCTTGGAAGCGCCACTCTCATCGAGCAAGACGAATGGGAAAGCGAGCTGGTGCATCGCGCCCTTGTGGAACGCGGGCATGAGGCGGATCGTGTCGTACTGGACGTTCCTCCGGAACTCGAGGCGTCCAAAGTCGGCACCCACCGGGGGCGCGTCGACGTTGCCCCGCACTTTGAATTTATCGATACGACGTACCGGCTCGCGCTCAAAGACAAGAGCCTGGGACTGAAAAAGGCCCTGATCGGGATCAAGAGTACCCAGGGGGAGCGGCTGCTCGAGTACCGTGGCTGCCGTCGATGCAACTCCGTCCTACTCCCGGGCCCGCCAGCGCGGCATGGATCTCCGGGGCGCGACCTCTCGAATCGTCAACGAGGATGCTTCGACGGAGGGGGAAAGAACATCCGGTTCCCACAAACGCCAGATGCAGCACCACGCGGTCGTGGGAATTCTGCTCTCAGCGTGAGCCCCCGGCCGCGGCCATGCGTTGGGTCATTTGCCGCATCATCTCGGCCTCGGAGATACCCATCCAGCAGTGGCCGCGTCCCAGACCGTAGGTGATCGAGCCCTCATACGCGGGTTTCGCTGTTGTCAGGAACTCGTCAAGACGGTGAACCGCGTTGTTGAGAAAGAAATCATCGGCGTCACCGACCCAGATATGCAGCTTGCCCCGGAGCTTGGGCCCGAGCACCTGCCAGTTCTCCTCGAGAACCCCGCGCAGGTCGTACTTCTTCCAGTGCTCGACGGCGGCGTGGTTGATCGCACCGGTTTGGGGATCCCAGAGCGGGACCGGACGTCCGTCCTGGCCGCGTGGTCCGTAGGTGGCGTTCCAGGCGCCCCACTGGCCGCCCGACATCGTCCAGGAGTTGCCCCGGCCCAGCACGTTTTCCAGTCCGCACTCATGCCGCATCGTGTAGCGGGTCTCGCCGGTCACGTCGCGCGCGGCCGGCCGCTCGAAACCGTGCCGGTTGACGTATGCGTTCTCATCATCGTAAATGTTCACCAACTGGAACGAGCGGAAGTCGACGCTGTCCGGACAGAACGACCAGGCCCCGCACCAGAAGTCCGGATAGAAGATCTGCAAGGCCAGCGCGACCCATCCGCCGGTCGAACCGCCGTCGAGCACGCGGGCGGTTCCGCGGCCAATGCCCCGGTACGTTCGCTCGATGTACGGAATCAGTTCGCGAGTGATCGCGTCGCCGTACGGACCATGGTTGGCCGAGTTGACCTGATAGGGATCACCCAGCGGACCAGCCCCGTCAAGCTGGACGAGGATCATCCGCGGCGTGTCGTCGGCCATCCAGAGATCGTGGAATGCAGACCCAGATGCCATTCGCCTGCCGACCGCGGTGAACCTGGCCCCGTAGCCGCCGATGTGCACGCGGAGGGGATATCGTCGCTCCGGCTCGCGTGCGAAGTCACGAGGCAAGACGACCCCCGCGCGCAGGAAGATGGGCCGGCCGTGAAACTCAGTCAGGAGCCGGGACTGGATCTTCACGTACTTCACCAGCTCGGTGTCCGGCGGCAAGGTCTCTGGCGGGATGGCCTGCGAAAGCTCGAGAGAAACTCTTCCACCCGACGCGGGATCGTTGCGGACATTCCTGACGGGGCCGAACAGGTCGCCCGGTGCACCCGTCAGGTTGAGATCACGATTGATGTGGAGAATCGCCTGGGCGGCATAGATGCCGGGCGAGAGATCCGCCAGATGAGTGGTCGGGAAAAGGATCGACCGATCGTCGAGGACCGCTGGTTGATCGGGCGCGAGCCCCGCGACATCGCGTCCCAGGATCGGGTCGGCATTCATTCCGGTCTGGCCGATCGCCAGTCGAGGCTCATCGCCGCCGGGCCGACCGAGCACGACCAGCAGACGCCCCGACAAGGTCCGGCCCGCCGCGACCTCGGGAGTGACCGTCACGGCGAACTGAAGCGCGGTCCGATCTCCAGCCTCCGAGCGGGTCGTCCCGTGGAGGAATGAAAGACAGAAGGTCAGAGTGATGAGGAATCGTTCGGGAGTTCGCATCGTCCCAGTTTACCCGGGCGGGTCGAGGCGGGGGACCTCGGTGTCGTCCGGACTTGCCGGTGCGGGCTTGGGCTTGGGTTTCGGCTTGGGCTTTGACCCTGCAGGAGCGGGGGCGGGCAATGCCTCCGGCAAGTCTTCGTCGTTGGGACGCTGAGGCCGGGTTTGTCCCGGCGTTTTCTTCCGGCTGGTCGGGGGCGGGATGGCGTCGAGGTCGTCATCGCCGGGCTCGGCACGCGGCCTGGCTGCCGGCCTCGGCGACGTGCGCGGTCGGCGAGAGGATGCGCCGGGAACTGGTTCACCGCGGTTCGCGCCGTCAACCCGCGCGCCGTCGACATCATCAACGAACGGCATCTCTTCACCGATGATGACTTGTCGCTTCCGTAACTTCTTGCTCTTGACGACTCGCTCGGGCCAGGCGGTCTTCTCGGCCAGAAGCTGCTGGAGCGAGATGGTGGAGGGAGGAACGGGGAGCGTGCTGTTGACCGCGAGGATCGCCCCGGGCGACACGGACTGATGGTAATACTGGATGTTCGATTTCCAGTCGATCAGCAGTGTTCCTCCGTCGGCCGAGACGCCGGCGAAGAATCCGCGCGTGTTGGAATAGGAGAGGATCTCGGCCCTGAGCCTGGGATCGGTGCTGGCTTCGAACCGCTTGCCGACCGGGCCGGCGGCCGCGCCGACGTCGACGCCCAGCGTGAGCTTGTCTTTCCCCTTGAGGAATCGATCAAGTCCCTTGCGCGTCTGGAAGACCAAAACCAGGTCCGTGGACTGAGCGCCGGCCTGCGCCCCGAAGCTGCCGCCCACGAGCTGGATGAAAACGGGGTTGCTCCAGGTGCCGTCCGGCTGCTTCATGACCAGCAGGCCCCGGCCAAACCGGGCGCCGAAGATGAAGCTCATCTTGAACATGTCGGGGATAATCGCGAAGCCCTCGGCGTTGCGCATCACCAGCCGGGGCATCGCAGTCTGGGGGTTCCGCGTGATCTCACTCAAAACCAGCAGAGACTTCCCCACCGTGGTTTCGGGGTCTTTCTGGGCCAGAGCTGGAGAAACGAGGCAGGCCAGCAGAGTGACGGAGAGCCCGACGACCGACTGGCAAGTGGACGTCTTCATGTTGACCCGACTCCTTATCGGTAAGTACGGGAGCATCACCGCGCCAAGCGTGGATACCCCATGATCCCGTTGGCTTTTACCGCTTTCCAGGAAACAGGTCAACGCGAGTTGCAGATGCTGTGGTGCTTTCCTGGATTCCCGAATTGGGGGCGCGGCCCCGATCTTGAATCCTTTTTTTCATTGTTCCGCGAAGAAGCGAGCTGGACATCCACTTCGGTACGGCCGAGAGAACCGCAT
>JBMFUH010000002.1:0-26092 GCA_049966735.1 Isosphaeraceae bacterium | reverse complement strand
AACGCTTCGTTGGGGGACCTGAACACCGCGAAGATCCAGCTCCGTACCGCTCAACTTGGCTTGAGAGATGCCGAGGCGGCTTATCGCAAGGCCAAACTTGACCTGGGCTCGCTGATGAATCTCACCGTCAAAGAGATTGAGAAGCTCGAACTCCGCGGATCGATCGAAGACAAGGCCCCGCCACCCCCATCGATCGAGGAACTCCGCAGAATCGCCCTGGAATCTCGCCCCGACATCATTTCCTACCGACTCGGCGTCCAGCGCGCCGAGGCCGACGTGCGACTCGCTCGGGCCCAGCGTTTCAGTAACCCTTACCTGCTCTTTCAACCATATACCTACCAAGATAACTCGCCCTACGGACTGAAAAGCGCCGTTTCCTATGCTTTGGGTGTGACGGTTCCCTTGCCGGTCTTCAACCGCAACCAAGGCGGCATCCAGCGGGCCGTCCTGAACGTGAGCCAGACTCAGGTCGAGCTGTCGGAGGTGGAGCGCCAGGCCTTGATCGACGTGGAAAAGGCCCTCCAGGAATATCAAGTGACTCGGAAAGAGGTCATTGAGCTGCGCAACGAGGTGAACCCGGCGGCTCTACAGGTGCGCGGTGAGGCCGCTGAACGTCTCAAAGCGGGGAGAATAAGCCTCATTGAGTTCACCCTGGCCCAGCAGAACTTCAACCAGATCGTCAAGCAGTACCTCGACACGGCCATCCGCCATCGCCGCAGCATGGTGAACCTGAACACGGTGACCGGAAAACGAATCATGCCGTGATCGAAGAGGAGAATGTCGGTCTTGTCAAAGCTGAGTAACCCATCCTGCCGATCTTTCGAAGCGTCGAGGGCCTCGGCCTGGTCCGCGAGGCCCGGAGGAGAACTGGAACTCAGGGAGGAGTCAATGGGTCGCCGAACCCCCCGAAGCAGGCAACCGGTTGTCGAGCCGGTCGAGCCCCGTGTGCTCCTCTCGCTGGTCACGAACCTCATGGCCGACCATTACAACGCCATGGTCAACTCGCCGAAGGTCAAGGCGCTCCTGGCCGGGGTGTCGAACCCCTCAACCACCCAGGCGGCCACGGCAACGGCGCAGACCGCATCCATCACAGGCTCGGGCGGACAGTGGCGCTTCACACCGACCTCGCAATCGATCGCCCTGCCCCAGAATCAGGGCTTTCTTCCCCCCGCCAGCCCAGGGTACAACTTGGTGCTCCAGCCCACGGGCACGGCCACTTCCGCCGAGGTCAAGCGCCAGCTCTTCAAGGCCGTCTATCGTGGACCTTATATCATCGGCCCGGGTTCGTTCAGCAGTCAGAGCGAGCAGATCTTCATCCGCGGGGCGGGAGCGGCCAGTTCGATGCTGCACAGCGACATCCAGATGCGCCTGGCCGTGGCCGCCGATCCCACGCTCCAGACCACCGGCGCCACCGTGATCTTCGACCGCAACCTCAACTCGAACACGGTCCTCGGATTCGACCTCGCGACCCCTCGGACGAACGTCGACAGCCAGGGCCGACCGAACGTGATCACCGGGGTGACACTTGACGTCAATGCCAGCGCGGGAGTTTATAACGAAGCCTATTCCCAGGGGGTCATCGACATTCATTATTATCCGTCGACCAAGAAGATTCCCGGGGCTTTCCAGCAAGGGACGGCGGTCGTCAAGATCTACGCCCAGATCTACGCCCCCAACGTTGATTTCATCCTACGTAATTCAAGCCTCAATCCGTGAGTTCAATTCTTGACGAGCTTTGACGGTCGCGCTCCGCTTGCCGTGTCCTGGCAGTGTGGCCGCTTCCACGCTTACAATGAAGTGGCTCGCGCTGACTCACAATCAAACCACAACGAGGATGCCACTCATGCAACCCGGATTCCGGTCGACGGTGATCATCGCGCTGGCTCTTGTTTCGGGAGCGTGGAGCTTGGAGGTCCGCAGCGCCGAGCAACGCTCCAGCAGCCGTGCCCCCATTCCACCCATCGCCTTTCGGCCGCTGCCGCTGGGACAGGTCAAGCCCGCCGGCTGGCTGCTCGATCAGCTTCGGGTCCAGGCATCAGGCATAAGCGGTCACCTCGACGAGTTCTGGCCGGACATCAAGAATAGTGCATGGATCGGCGGAAAGGCCGAGGGGTGGGAGCGTCTGCCGTACTGGCTCGACGGCTTCGTTCCTCTTGCCTATCTTCTGGACGACCCGGCGCTCGAAGCAAGGGCAAAGCGGGTGATCGACTATGTCCTTGATCACCAGCAAGCCGACGGCTGGCTGGGACCGGTCGGCGACACCGCGGGGCACAAGCCTTACGATCCCTGGCCGCTTTTCCCCCTGTTCAAGGCGCTCATGCAGTATCAGGAAGCGACCGCGGACCCTCGGGTCGTGCCGGCCCTGGAGAAATGCGCCCGCAAGATCGGCCAGGTGATGGACCAGACCCCACTGTATAGCTGGGCGAAGATGCGCGCGGCCGACTTTGCCGTCGCGATGATCTGGCTGCGCGTCAAGACTGGCGATTCGTGGCCGCTGGACCTGGCTCGCAAGGCCTTCGGGCAAAGCCACGACTGGCGGGCTCAGTTCGACGATTTCAAGTTCACGGCCAGGACTCAAACCAAGTTTGCTCTGGACACTCACGGCGTGAACACGGGCATGGCGCTCAAATACGGAGGCATTCGCTATCTGCTGACCAGCAGCGAGCGCGATCGAACGTCCGCGATCCCCATGCTCGATCTGCTCGATCGCTACCACGGGCAGGCCACCGGAATCTTCACCTGCGATGAGCACCTGGCGGGACGCAGTCCCTCCCAGGGAACGGAACTCTGTACCGTCGTGGAGGCGTTGTACTCGCTGGAGCTGCTCGCCGCCATCACCGGAGACGCTCGACTCGCCGACCGGCTCGAGAAAATCGCCTACAACGCCTTGCCCGCCACCTTCAAGAAGGACATGACGGCACATCAATATGACCAGCAATGCAACCAGGTGATCTGCACCAGGGCCCAGGAACGCGTCTACGTCAATAATGGACCGGATTCCAATCTCTACGGACTGGAGCCCAACTTCGGCTGTTGCACGGCCAACATGCACCAGGGCTGGCCCAAGTTCACCTCCTCGCTCTGGATGAAGAGCTCCGATGGAGGCCTGGCCGCCATCGCCTACGCTCCCTGCGTCGTCGAAACCACGATCAAGGGCAAGCCGGTCAAGCTGGAAGTGAAGACCGACTATCCGTTCCGCGAGACGGTCCAGATCTCCGTGACGGTCAAGGAGCCGATGAGCTTTCCCATCCACCTTCGAGCTCCGGGTTGGACCAAGGAGGTTGTCGTTCAGGCGCCCGACGTCGTTCTGTCTCACGCCGGAACCAGAGTTCGCGCCGATTCGATGGTCTTCGAGTTGAAGGAAGGAGCACGTTTCCTCGCCTTCAGCGGAGAGTGGAACGGCGCGAAGACGATGACACTCCGCTTGCCAATGCCCGTTCAGCTCTACCACGGCTTCAACAATTCGGTCGCCATCCAGCGCGGGCCTCTGGTCTACGCGCTCAAGATTGGCGCGGAGTGGAAGAAAGTAAAGGACAACCCCCGGTTCGCCGACTGGGAGGTCCATCCGACCACGCCGTGGAACTACGCCCTGTCGCTCGACCGCGATCAGCCGCGGCGATCGTTGAGATTCGAGGAGCGGCCCATGCAATGCCCGCCGTTCTCGCCCGACGGAGCCCCGATGATCGCGCATGTGCAGGGCCGGCGGTACAGCGGCTGGAAGCTTGAGAAAGGGGCGGCTGCTCCCCCGCCCCAAAGCCCCGTCTCCAGCGACGCCCCGCCCGAGGAATTGACCTTGATTCCCTATGGCTGCACCGATCTTCGAATCACCGAGTTCCCCACGCTGAGCAATCGCTGAGGCCGTCGGCCGACAAGCTCTCTTGCCGAGGGGAGGAGTCCGGTGCTCGACATGGGCAATCTCCGCACGCTCATCATGGTCCCGCTCGACGTCGCCTTGAGATCACTGCGCCGGCGGTCGATCGTGGTGAAGCTCGCGCTCTTCGTGGGGCTGCTGGTGGCGCTCACGGCGGGAATCCTGACCACGGTCGTGTACTACTACACCGGGGAGATGCTCCGCGATCAGATCGACAACAGGCTCTCCGCGGTCGCCGAAGATCGCCAGTCGCAGCTCCAGAGTGGCCTGGCCCGCGTGGAAGAGCGCGTCCGGATCGTCGCCAGCCGGTATCGCTTGCTCGAGCTGATCGAGCAGCGAGCTGGGGCGGGGGCCGTGCCGGAGCGGGTGCGGGCGGAGAGCACGAGGATACTTGACGATGTGCGTGCCGCCGCCGCCGGTCTGCTGGCGCTCTGGATCGAGAACCGGGACGGGCGGAAGGTGGCATCCACCGGGCCGGAAGACTTGATTGAGTTGTGCGCGCGGATGGATCGATCCCACGTCGTCTCCCAGCGCGACCCTGTCCTGGTCGGGTTTCCGCAACGTGCTGGCGCGACCTACGTCGCGCTCTTTGAGACGCCGGCGAGGTCGAGGACCAAAGAAGTACTGGGAAAGCTTTTTCTGGTGATGGACGTCGGTCCGATCATCGGGGCGCTGGCCGACCTCCGGAGACTGGGAGACACTGGCGAGGTCGTGGTGGGAGCCCGCGATGGGGACTCGGTCCATTGCCTGTTTCCACCCCGTCTCTCTCCCGAGCAGGTCGAGATTCCACTCTTCGGCAGTCCGCCCTTGCAACGGGCCCTCTCCGGCGAGGAGGGATTCATGCGTTCGCCGGACCGGTTGGGACGCCAGGTCCTGGCCGCATACCGACCCGTCGGATACGAGAACTGGGGCCTCGTCGTCAAGATGGACGTCGACGAAGCCTACGCGCCGGTGATTCATCTCCGCCGGCTCCTCTTGCTCCTGGGCGGGTTGATTCTCACCCTGGGCCTGGTGGCATCCTACCTGATAGCTCGTCAATACACGCGGCCGATACGCAAGCTGGCCACGACAGTGGAGATGATCGCCCGGGGCAACCTGAATGTTCGAATCGATGTTCCCCCCGGCGACGAGATCGACACGCTCGGGCTCGCGTTCAATCACATGACGGAGGAATTGATTCGCTCCCAGGGCGACCTGGAACGGCGCATCGCCGAGCGTACGCGGGACCTCGAAGCCACGCGCGACCTGCTCGACGCCTTCTTCCGCATCTTCACCTCCCGGCTCGACCCCCAGAACATCGACAGGACCTTTGATTCCGTGCTCCGGTTCTGCCATCAGCTCGGTTACGACCTGGCGATGATCTCGCTGGTCGACCACGAGGCCCAGGTGATTCGGGGGGTGCGCGGAGCCGGAACCATGTCCGAGGTCGTCGGCCTGACCGTTCGTCCGCTCTCGGGAGACGACATCCTGGCCGTGGTCGCTCGAGAAGGGAAAACGGTCGTGATCTCGAACTCCACCACCGACCCCAGGTGTGACCAGCAGGCCGTGGCGCTGGCGCGGATTCATGGTCAGATCGTCCTGCCGCTCTTCGGCGACAATGCTCCGGTGCTGGGCACCCTCCAGGTTGCCACCCCCGAGATCCTCGATGCGGCCCAGATCGATCTCCGCCCCCTGATCTCGCTGGCCAGCCACACCGCAAGGGCGCTTGACGGATTGAAACAGGTCGAGGAAATCCGTCGGCTCAATCGCAGCCTGGGAGCGCAGGCCGCCGAGCTCCTGAAATCGGAAGCGGCCTTGCGCGAGCAAACGCGGATTCTCCGATCGGTTCTCGATTGCATGGGAGAAGGTGTCGTCGTCGCCGATCGCGATGCCCACCTGCTCTTGCTCAATCCCGCCGCCGCTCGGATCCTGGGCCGCGGTTCAGGACCGACCGAGACGGAGCGCTGGAGCCTTCTGCACAGGGTCTACTGGCCAGATCGCGTGACGCCCTATGCCACGGAGGACTTGCCTCTCCATCGTGCCATCAGGGGGGAAAGCATCGATCACCTCGAGGTCTACATCGCCTACCCCAGCCTCCAGAATGGCTCCTGGATGCTCGTGAGCGCCCGACCGCTCCGCGACGAGCACAACGAGACGCAAGGGGGCCTCGTCGTCTTCCACGACATCACCCTGCGCAAGAACTCCGAGCGGAGGCTGGCTGTTCAGTATGCCGCGACCAGAGTGCTGGCCGAGGTTGACTCCGTGAATGAGGCCGGTCCCAAGATTCTCGAGATCATCGGCCAGCGGTTGGACTGGGACTTCGGCGCCCTCTGGAGAGTCGATCACGGCGTGCACCAGATGCGTTGCGTCGACACCTGGCAGGGACAGGGCGCCCCGTTCGCGCGGTTCGAAGCGGCAACTCGCAAGACCGCCTTCGCACCCGACTGCGGGTTGCCCGGACACGTCTGGTCAGCCCGCGCCGCCGTCTGGATTTCCGACATTTCCCAGGACCTCAACTTCCCACGCTGGCAGGTGGCGGCGGAAGAGGGACTGCACTCGGGCTTCGCCGTGCCCATCCTGGCTCGCGGCGAGTGCCTGGGCGTGTTCGAATTCTTCAGCCGCGAGCCGCGCTGGACCGACACCGACCTGCTGGAGATGATGACCAACCTGGGAACCCAGATCGGTCAGTTCATCGAACGCCACCAGATGCACACCCGCGTCGTCCAGTCGGAGAAGCTCGCGTCGCTGGGCATGCTCAGCGCCGGGGTCGCCCACGAGATCAACAACCCCCTCGCCTACATCGCCAACAACCTCGCGGTCCTGGAGCGCGACATCGCCTCGCTCTTGGATTTGATTTCCATATATGAACAGGCAAGTGATCTGCTGGCCAGCCACCGCCCCGATCTCCACGGCGCGATCGAACGGCTCGACGAGGATTGCGACTTCGCCTATATCAAGGAGAATCTGGACAAGATCCTGGGCAGCACGAGACAAGGAGTGAAGCGAGTCGCCGAGATCGTGCACAATCTCCGAGGCTTCGCCCGACTGGACCGGGCCGCCGTCGACCAGATCGACGTTCATGAGCCGATCGAGACAGCCCTGGAAATGATTCGCGGCCGCCTCCAGCGCAGGCGGATCACCATCGAGCAAGCGCGCGGCGAACTCCCGCTCATCTCGGCCTCGCTGGTTCAGCTCAACCAGGTGTTCCTCAACTTGCTGGTCAACGCGATGCAAGCCATCGAGTCGACCCACCGCGAAGACGGCCGGATCGTGATCCGTTCCCGCGAGGAGCAGCGAGAGGTGATCGTCGAGATCATCGACAACGGGTGCGGCATCCCCGCCGAGGTTCTCCCCCACATCTTCGACCCGTTCTTCACGACCAAGGATGTGGGCGACGGCACCGGGCTGGGCCTGAGCATCACCCACGGCATCGTCCAGGACCACGGCGGCAGGATGGAAGTCGAAAGCACGCCCGGCCACGGCACGTGTTTCCGCGTGGCGCTCCCCGTCGCGCGAAAGTGAAAGAGAGCATTGCATGACCATGGCTCGCTGCGACTGGGCCCGAGACGAGCTTTCGATCCGCTACCACGACCAGGAGTGGGGCGTACCCGTCCACGACGATCGGCGCGGGTTCGAATTCCTCATCCTCGAAACCGCCCAGGCCGGCCTGAGCTGGGATACTATTCTCCGCAAGCGTGAGAACTACCGCCTGGCCTTCGCCGACTTCGATCCCTCTCTCGTCGCCCGGTTCGACGACGCCCGGATCGAACGACTCCTCGCCAATCCCGGCATCGTCCGCAACCGCCTGAAAATCGCCTCGGCCGTGCGCAACGCTCAAGCGTTCCTCCGGGCCCAGGACGAATTCGGCGCCTTCGACAAGTACATCTGGGGCTTCGTGGCCGGCCAGCCAATCCGGGGAGACTGGCGCACAATGTCGGACATCCCCTCTGGCACCGGGCAATCCGATGCGCTCAGCCGCGACCTCAAGCGCAGAGGATTCACATTTGTGGGGACAACAATCTGCTATGCCCTGATGCAGGCGACCGGGATGGTGAACGACCACCTCGTCGGCTGCTTCCGGCACGCGGAGTGCCGTTGATGCGTTGCGAGACCGTTCACAACTTGTACCCAATCTGCCGCAAGAAACCCTTGCGCCAGGCGATGTCTTCCGGTCCCTCGATTCCCTTGGGCAAGCAGCCGTCGACGACGCCGAGGATGGCCCGGCCCTGTTCGGTCTGGGCGATGATCACCTCCGTGGGGTTCGCTGTCGCGCAGAAGATCCGGCACACCTCCGGCACGTTCTTGATGGTGTTGAGCACGTTGATGGGGTAAAAGCCCTCGCCCAGGAAGACGATGAAGCTGTGGCCGGCCGCGATGGCCATCGCGTTTTTACGGGCCAGCTCGATGGTCTGCTCATCCGTTCCCGTCCAGCGCACCAGGCACTTGCCGGAGGCTTCGCAGAAGGCCAGGCCGAACTTGATGCCCGGCACAGCGCCCACAAGCGCTTCATGAAGGTCTTCGACCGACTTGATGAAGTGCGTCTGACCCAGGATGAAGTTGATCGCCTCGGGTTTCTCGATCGTCACGGTGGAAAGTTGCATGGCGTGAACTCCTGCTTCTCAAGACCAAAGGCCGGGCCACCCTCCCGCGGGCCGACTCCGGATCGTCCTCCGCGTTCTGTTCGATGATAAAGGACGTCCTACGAGTGTGTCAGAGGGATCGGCCGGAAACGGATCGGAGATGACAAGGCGAGGCTCGTCGTTCTCCGCAATCTCGGCGTCCTGAATTTTTTCGTGGACTGTGATGGCACTGGAACTTATTCTGTTCGAAAAGTCGTCGTTGGGTGCGGCATCATCCTGAATGGCTCATTTCTTGTTGTCCGTGAAAGGGTGTTCCATGAGACGTTCCCGGAATGGTTCGGTCACCACGGTGCGAGCCTGGCAACAGGGCAAGCGCCTGGCGTTCGCTCTGGCGTTCGCGGCAATCGTCCTTGCTGGCCGACAGGCAATCGGCCAGGAGCCTGCCGGCTCTCAGCCACACCCGCTGGCTCGATATCTCCCTCAGCAAGATCTTTCCTTCTTCCTCGAGTTTGAAGGGCTGGACGCGCACGCCCAGGCTTGGCGGAAGTCGGCGGCCAACAAGCTGCTGAACGAGACCTCGCTGGGGGCGTTGCTGGAAGATATCGCCGGCCAGGTGGTCGGGATGGTCCAGCAGTCGGCGCCGCGGCAGGAGCAACTCGCCCCGGGTCAGTACCTGAACCTGCTCAAGCACGGCGCGCGGAACGGATTTGCCGTGGGCGTGATGGCCAAAGAGAAAAGGAACGCCTGGGTCGCGCTGGTGGTCCGCAACGGCAAGCGGCCCGAGACCCTCAAGCTCCTGGAGTCCGCGGCCTCCGCCGAACCCGGCCACGAGGAGGGCAAGGCCGAGGTCATTCAGAAGAGCGGACGAGCCATTCACGCTCTGAGAACGGACGGGGTTTACTGGTTCGAGAACGACGATCTCGTCCTGACCGGCAAGGATACCGTCGATAAGCTGCTGGCAGTCCTCGACGGCAAGCAGCCGAGCGCCGCCACTCATCCGCTGCGGCTGGCTCTGCACAAGAAGGAAACCGATTTTGAGCCTGCCGCGTATGGATTCCTGGACATGGCGGCACTCCCGTCCCTCCCACCCGATGCCGCCGCCCTGGGGTTTGACGGACTCAAGCGCGTCGAGATCCAGTGGGGCTTCCAGGATGAGGCACTGGTGACGAAGGTCCGGGCCGTGGCCCCGTCGCCCCGGCGAGGGATTCTCGGCCTGGTCGACCAGCCGACATTCGATCTCAAGACACTCCCTCCCATTCCGGCCGGCCAGTCTGCCTTCGTGGTCCTGGCGCTCGATCCCGGCAAGATCTACGACTCGATCGTCGCCCTGGCCAAGCAGGTCAACCCGGCGAATGCTCGGAACATCGAGGCCCTCGAGAATGCGGTTCGCGCCCAGTTCGGCCTGGATCCGCGCAACGACCTCCTCAAACACCTAGGGACGAAGCTGGCGATCTACTCGCAGGCCACCGAGCCTCCGCCGCCGGGCAATCCGATGGCCGCGGTCGTCGCCGTCTACACGGGCTTGACGATCACCATTGAGGTCCGTGATGAAGCGGCCCTCGCCAAGCAACTGGACGTCCTCATCAAGGGGATCAACAACATTCTGGCTCAGCAGCGGCCGGGAGGCGCTGACGATGCGCCGCAGTTGCGCAAGAAAGCCGGGCCAAGCTTTGAATACGTGCTCGAGTTTCCGCCGGGCATGGTTCCCGATGGACCCATCGGCATGTTTTCTCCCACGATCGCCCTCGACAAGGAGCAGCTTGTCCTGAGCGGAACGACGGCCGGCGCGGAGAAAGCGCTGGCGCTCTCCGCGGCTAGGGCGGAGCGTCGCTGGTCGGCATCGAAGGCAAACGCGCGGATGGTCGAGCGGCTGCCGCGGAAGCTGACTATGCTGATGGTCATCGATCCCCGCGAAACCATGCCGGTGTTGATCGAGAACCTGCCGCAGATCGTGCAGGCGCTCAACACCCAGATGGCGAACGCCCGCCGGGGAAGGCCCGGTCCAGATTTGAACATCCAGATTGACGCGAGCAAGCTGCCGAATGCCGACCAGCTCCAGCCGTTCCTCTTCCCCGCGTCAACCGCCGTGACCGTCGATGACCAGGGCATCCAGTTCCTTCAGCGCGAGGCCGTGCCCAGCATCACCTCGCCGACCACGAGCGGAATCCTGGCGGGGCTGTTGCTCCCAGCCGTCGGGTCGGCCCGCGAGGCGGCTCGCCACGCTCAGTGCACCAACAACCTGAAGCAGATCATGCTGGCCTGGCACAACTATCATTCGGCGAATAATGTCTTTCCTCATTACATCAACGACAAGAACGGCAAGCCTCTCCTGAGCTGGCGCGTGGCCATCCTGCCTTACATCGAGCAGCAGGACCTTTACAACAGGTTCAAACTTGACGAGCCCTGGGACAGCCCGAACAACAAGGCGCTGATCAAGGAGATGCCCAAGACCTTCCTCTGTCCCGACCGGCGCAAGCCCGAGCCGGGCACGACGAGCTATCGCGGTTTCGTCGGCACGCGAGCGATACTCGAGAAGGGGCAAGAGATCAGCATCCAGTCTGTCTTCGATGGAACGTCAAACACGATCGCGGTCGTCGAGGCGAAGGATGTCGTCATCTGGTCCAAGCCGGACGACCTGCCCTTCGACGAGGCCCCGTTGGTCATACCTCGGTCGCTCTACGGCGCTGGTTCGCCGCATCCCGGTGGATTCAACGCCGCGTTCTGCGACGGCTCGGTCCGGTTCATCAAGAATACGATCAACCGGTTGACCTTCAAAGCGCTGATCACCCGCAACGGAGGCGAGGTCATTCGCCAGGATCAGTTTTGAGATGTCGCCGGACCGGTGGGGAATGGCAGATGCCAAATGCCAGATGGTAGACGCCAAATGGCAGATGGCAAATGGCGAACGACGTCGGTCCACTAGTCGATGCTTGATCGCCGGCCTCTGCCTTTCAACGCGCCTCGAGCACGACGTACAAGGCACCCGTGGGGAAAGTGAAATGGACAGCGCCACCTCCGGTGGCGACCTTGAGCTTTTGAGTGGGATTACCGCTTGTGTCAAGCTGGGTCGCCGACCTGAGGGCGGAGTTGCGAATCGTCAGGTTGAGCGCCGGGGCGGCGATCGCCCAGGGCATCTTCCCCGTGCTCACGATTTGCTTGCCCTGAAAGGTCTGCTTGCCGTCATCGCCCCGGAACGTCGTCTCTCGTTCGATCCATCCGGTTGGCCGCTGGGTCGTGCCCACCTGGACCAGAACGCTCTGGCTCTCCTTCAAGGGCTTGCCGTCGAGCGAGACGACAGTGATCGTGGCATACTCATTGGAACATTGAATTGCCACATCATTCAAATTGATTGGTGAGACCTTCTTGAGAAATCCCGCTGCGCCCTGGGCCGCGGGAGCGTCGATCGTGCAGACCCCGTCGCCGTAGCGCCAGGTGATCTGGCCGGTGATGCTGTGAACCACCTTGTGCTCGCGGTCGATCAGACGGTTGAGGTCCGCCTTTCGGGACTTCGACGGGTCGGAGCCGTAGACGACCTTGACGGGCCCGGCGAGAAAGGCAAGCGGGTCAATGCCCCCCTTCAGGCTGGACCGCCTGGCTGAGTCGCCGAGGTCGCGGTTGGGGTCGTAGCTGGGGTCCTCGGAGATGAGCGGAGGCGTTCGCTGCCAGAGTTGCTGGAGCGAGCGATGCTCGACGACGACCGGCTGGCCTTGCTCGAGATAGCCCTTGCGGAAGATGAGCGCGGCGGCCGGGAACTGGCCCAGGATCATCGGCGTGGCGATCGACCACTTCTGACGCGACGCCGCGTCCCAGTCGGCGCGGTCGGTCGTGGACCATTCCGTCTCGCCGGTGCAGAACCAGTAGAAAGCGTCCATTCCGGTCAGCGATTGATAGGCGGAGACGAGGAACGGCGCTTCCGACTGGTAGCCGAGCGGAGGCACCCAGTGGCTCTCGGTGATCAGCATGGGATGGCCGCTCGGCAGCTTCAAGTTGAGCGGGAAGGCACGCGGATCGACGAGAACCGACATGTCCACAAAATGATCACCCTTATCGATTCGCCAGCCCCGGTCGGGGCCGATGTGCACGGGGCTATAGTAATTGTTGACCGCCAGAACCTCGTTGGCCGTGTAGCTCCAGCGCTCGACGTCGCCCAGCCGGGTCTGGTCGGCGGTCTTCCAGTTGCCGGCGTTCACGAGCTGCTTGCAGCCCAATTCTTCGCGCAGGTAGCGGGCCATCTCCTGGTTGAAACGGCACATCGTCTCCGCATAGAACTCGAGCTGGTCGTCGAGCCGCCGCCGCCGGCCTCCCCGACTGGGCTGCGTCCATTCCCAGATGATGTGGATGCCAAGCATGCCTTGCGCCGGGTCGTCCTCGGGCATCCGATCGCCGTCCCAGGCCTGAAGGGCACGATCAATCGATCCGTACTTCTTCGTCAGCCATTTCCCAAAGAGCTTGCCCAGGAACTGAAGCTGCGTGCCTTTGACGTTCTGCATGGTCCAGAAGAGCATGCTGTCTTCGTTCTGAAGCTGGATGATCGCCAGCGCTGGGTCCCGCGCCAGGGGAATGCCCGTGTAGGGATTGACCGGCGTCAAGAGCTGCTTGAGCCAGGCCTTGTAGCCTTCCTGCAAGCGCGGGTTGAAGAAGAGGAGCCCTTGCGCATCGTGATCCTCGGGCCAGCCCTCGATGCCCCACGACGGCGGCACATGCTTGAGGCTGGCTGCCCAGTAGGGGCTGATCGTCGTGTAGATGCCTTCCCGCTTCATCGCCGCCACGAGCTTCCATGCCTGGTCGATGGTCTTCTGATCGACATCGGTAAGACGTGCTGACCTGTCCTTGGATTCGAGCTCGCCATGAAACCGAACCATGTTGACTCCGCGCTTGGCCAGGAATCGGGCGTGATGGGCGAGGTCTGCCGTCGACCGATCGCGCTGAACATACGTGTTCACGGCCCAGAAGCGAACGGGAGAACCGTCTCCCAGGACGAACGACTCGCGGTCGGGACTCAGGCGGAGCCAGCCGTTCTGACCGGCCGCCTTCTCGTTCAAGCCGCGGAGGTCGAACTTCGCGGTGCTGGCGAAGCTGTCTCGTTGCGGCAAGAAGGGCCAGGTGTCTGCCTGGGCCGGACCTTTGCCCTGACCGGGACGCATCGTGCCACTGGGCAGGAACGGTTCGGTCGTGAGGACAAACGCGTCCAGGGCGCCATGGTGGTGGTTCTCGCTGCTCATCCGGAAGGAGATGGTGTGCCGGCCTCGGGCGAGCGAGAGTTCGCCGACCTCCTTCCAGGCCAGGAACCGGAGATCGGGTTTGCCGTCGGCCGCGACGTTGACCGTGTCGATGGCCTCGGAACTCATGTCGATGTTCGTCCACTTGCCGCGCCCGAGCATGTAGGCCAGGCGCGTGCCGACCGGGTTGGCCCGGACCCAGAAGCTGTAGCGGGCCGTTGTGGGAGCCTGGACGACGTAGCTGGCGATCCCGTCCTTGTCGTCCGACCAGTTGGAGATCCAGTCGCCGCCGGAAAGCTGGTCTTTCTTCACTTGATCATACCACCACGGGTGCCGGGTCATGGTCGAGCGAGTGGGTGATTCCCCCTCCACCCAGATCGTCTGGGCCCGAGACGGAGCCAGGTCAGTCGCCAGGATCGACCAGACGAACGTCGCGACGGCGAGGACGCGGATGCTTGGTGGTGTCACGGAAGTCGACTCCCTCGTTGATATTCGATCAGGTTGATGGAAGGATGTAGCCAAGTTTGCGCAATTGTGCCCTGACCTGTGGTTCGACGCCGGCGGAGAATTTGATTCTAAGGCAAGGGGCGGATCAGTGAAAGAACCGAGGTGACGACGCGCGAGGCCGCAAGCCCTGGCACGGGCCCCGGGCCAGCGCTGAGTATCCGTTTGATCCCAGGGGTTGCCAGCGCGGTCGATCGTGTTGTAAGGTCGATTCGTTGCGTGTTTGTATCGTCCTGCCTCGAAGGGATTTCGATCACTTTGCCTACCGACGACTTGCCTCCCCATGACAAGACGAATGTCGCCGTCGACTTTGCCGCGGCGCGCTGGGTGATTCTGGGCCTGCTGCTGCTCGTGACGGCAGGTTTCGTGGCTTACCGCATTCTCAGCATCCCTCCTCCGCCCCTGTCGCCGGAGGTTGCCCATGACCCGCTCTTGGTCGAGGGTCGAAGCGTCTATCTGGGCCGTTGTGCAGCCTGCCACGGTCTCGAAGGCCGCGGAGACGGACCCATCGCCGGCCACTTGATGGGCCCTCCGGTCGGCAACATCAGCGACGGAGAGTGGAAGCACGGCGACAAGCCTCATGAGGTGATGGCCGTCATTTCCAAGGGCGTCGATGGAACGCGGATGGCCGGCTGGGGTACCGTCCTCGAGTCGTCGCAGCTTCGCGCCGTCACGGCCTACGTTTTCCACCTGGCTCACCAGCCAGTACCGGAAGAGTTGCGGACCACGCGGCCGTGATGCTGAGTCGCCCTGCCGCCTCGCGTCCCCTGAATTGTGCTCGTTGATTCAGAGGTGCTCCACTCGGTCCGAGTGGACGATCGCGTCGGCCTCGATCTCGATGAGCGCTGCATCGTCGATCAAGCGGGAGACCTCGACCATGGTGAACGCGGGGCGCGCCTGATCGAAGAACTCGCCGTGCACCTCGCCGACCTCTCGCCATTTCCGGATGTCGGTCAGGAAGATGCGGGTCCGGACGACGTCCGAGGTCTTGCCGCCCAGTGCTTCGATTGCGGCGACGACGATCGCCAGCGCCCGCCGGGTCTGCTCTTTGAGCGTCGCGGCGAAGCGGCCGTCCGCCTCGATTCCCACGGTCCCCGTGACCGAGATGAAGGGGCCCGTGCGGATCGCCCGGGAGTAGCCGATGGCGGCTTCCCACGCCGAGCCCGTCGAGGCGCACTGTCGACCATTCCGTTCGGAGACCGTGATCTTGATGTTGGGTGTCATGGCGTCTTCTCCTCGCCGGTCCGTCGTGGTTCTCGCTCCGCTCATTTGAGGGACGCTGCCATCGGTTCGCTCGACCCGCCTCAGGTTAGCCCGGTCGGTCAGGTAGGGCAATGCCTCGATTGCCCGGGACCGGGCCAGCGAGTATGGTCAAAAAGATGGAAAACTGCGGTGACAGGGGCACGTCCGCGAGCCAGCGCGGAGCGATCGTGAGGCATCATGATGGAACAATCCAGATTTCCAGATACATACACGATTCGATTGAATGTTGCCGCGGTCTGCCAGTTACTCGGGGCCTGCGCCGCCGGTTACTGGCGGCTCGATCGGGCGTCGGCGCAACTCGTTCAGGTCGCCTTCGTGCCCGGGCGGGGGCTGGATGCCGAGGTCGGGCGGAAGTTCGAGAGTGCAACGGAGGTCGTCCCTTTGAGCCAGCAAAGTCTGGGCATCGCGGCCGCGGCGTCAACGGGCCGGCCTGCCATCTCGCGGGTCAGTGAGCTCCCCGCCGATTCCGGCTCCGGCGCCTGGCTGCGGGCCTTCGGCGCCAGCCGGTCGGTGGCGGTTCCTCTCTTCGACGCGGAACAAACGGTCCGCGGCGTAATCTCCGTGGCCCTGCCGGAACACGGCGAAACCAATGATGATCTGGTCGCCAGCCACCTTCGTCGGGCGATGGAATTGCTGATTTCGGCGTGACAGATAATTCAACAGACGGTATGATCAAGTACATCCCACGATGATTCCGAAGCGTCGTCATTTCAAACGGCCTTGGCATGTCACTTGGTCGAGCGAGGCAACCATGAGCGACAAGAATTCCGCATTGTCCCGTCGATGGTTCAAGGAGGCCTGGAATAAACGTCGTGCAGCCACCATCGATGAGCTGATGATTCCGATCGCCCTGACTTCGTAAGCGGCCTTTCGAGGGCAAGCGGTCTGTTTCAGGATGTGCAAGAATCTGTGTGACGATGCGGGCACTTCCGACAGGATGCCTAACTAGCGAACTCGTTGATGGCCTTGACGCCGCACACGGGTCCGGAGGAAACGAATCGCCTGCTCCACGACGCCGCGCGCGGAGATCAGGCGGCGCTGGACGGCTTGCTTGAGCGGCATCGGGAGAGATTACGCCGGATGGTGGTTTTGCGGCTGGGTTCCAGAATCTCCGCCCGGGTGGATGCGTCAGACGTCGTCCAGGAGGCATTGGTCGATGAGTTTTCCCGAGCTCGCCGCAATTCTGGAGATTGGCGAGAGCGCGGCCAAGATGCGGCACCCGCGGGCGATTGAACGGATTCGCTCCGTCTTGAGTGCTGATAATTCGGGGTTGATTTCATGAGCGACCAGACCTCTTTCGGCGCAACAGAAGATGTTGTTCTTGCAGAGCTGGTCGCCGAGATCGGCGAGCGCTTGCGGAGAGGGGAGAAGGTCCGTCCGGAGGATTATCCCCGCAATGCGGAGACCGTTCGCAGGTTGCTGCCGACAATCAAGATGATGGCAGAGTTGCCGGTAGGCGACGGCCTGTCTCCCGAGCTAGGCTACCTTGATGACTTTCGGTTACTGCGCGAAGTGGGCCACGGCGGCATGGGCGTTGTTTACGAAGCCATCCAGGTCTCGCTGGGCCGGCGGGTCGCGCTCAAGGTGCTTCCCAATGCCGCGGCGCTGAACGCCAGGCAATTGCAGAGATTTCATCTCGAGGCGCAGGCGGCGGCCAGCCTGAATCATCCCCACATCGTACCGGTCTTCGCCACCGGTTCGGCCGATGGAATACCCTATTACGCGATGCGGTTCATCGAGGGCCGCGACCTGGCGCGGGTCATTCGTGAGCTGCGCCGCGATGATCTGGCCGATACCGTCGCTGACCCTGCCGTACCGGGGAATCTCCCCCCGCGCTCCACCCAGGGGGTGGCGTATGCTCGCGGGGCGGCCCGGCTCGCCAGGCAGGCCGCTGAAGCTCTCGAGCACGCTCACGGAAGCGACATCGTGCATCGCGACATCAAGCCCTCAAACCTGATGATCGACCGAGAGGGTCAGCTCTGGATCACGGACTTCGGCGTGGCTCGCGTACGCGGCGGCCTCGACCTGACCCAGACGGGCGAAGCGCTGGGCACCCCGCGCTACATGAGCCCCGAGCAGGCTCTGGGCAAACGGACGCCGATCGATGGGCGAACAGACATCTACTCGCTCGGTGTCACGATTTACGAACTTCTGACGTTGCGCCCCGCGTTTCCGGGCGACGATCGAATCGAGATTCTCCGCCAGATCGCCCAGGACGAGCCGCTGCCGCCGCGGAAGATCGACCCCTCGATCCCGATCGACCTGGAAACAATCGTGCTCAAGGCGATGGCCAAGGCGCCAGCCGATCGGTACACCACGGCCGCCGAGCTGGCCGCCGATCTGAGTCGGTTCCTCGACAACCGTCCGATCCTGGCATGCCGTCCCAGCCTGGCCGACCGGGCCGCAAAGTGGATGCGACGCCATCGCGGTTTCATCGCCATTGCAACGGGGGGGCTAATGGTTCTCGTCACCGGATTGTTTGGTGCCGTATTGCAATACGACGCCTGGCTCAGACGACACAACGCCGCCCTTCAGGCCGAGGCGAAGCGAGCGGATCGGTACGCCGAGGAAGCCCAGCGGCACGCGCGCGAGGCCGACCGTCAGCGGAACCTGGCGGATCGGCACTTTTTCGCAGCGCAGTTGCGGCTGGCTCAGCAGGCCATTGAAGCTCGACAACTCCAGGTCGCCTCGGACTTGCTCAACGCGACCGCGCTTGACTCTCGCGGCGGCAAGAACGGTGATTTCGCCTGGAACTACCTGCACCGTCTCGTGCGTCGTGAGCTTGTCCAGCTTGCCGATCGCTCCGCACAGCTTGGGGACATGGCCGCATCCGGCGATGGGAAAGTTGCCGCAAGCTGGTACAAAGATTCCCGGGTCGTCGTGTGGGATCTTGCTTCCGGGCTTCCCTTTCAAACCATCGGTCCGGTCCAATGCCGCAACCTGGTGCTCAGCGAGGACGGTTCGATTCTGGCGGCGGAACAGGGAGACATCGGCGGGGATTCCTTTGACCAACTCATCGCCTGGGACACGAGGACTGGCCGGGTTCTGGCTCATCATGACATGGGTCCAGCGGGCCGCGGACGTCCGTCGTGGCTTCATCTTGTCGCCGATGGCGGTGTGCTCGCACACCGTTTCCTTGCTGCCGGCGGAAAATTCTCCGTCCGAACCTACAGTCTCTCGGCCGATTCCTCCCGGGCGACGAATGCGCCGAGCGCAACCCTCGACGGACTGGATTCCGTGGCTTTTCCGTCGAGGGCCGCTTTCCTGGTGACGCACGAGGAATCCTGTCTCAGAGTGCGTGATGCGATCGGAGGTGGAATTCGCCGCGAGTTGCGAGGGGCTTACGGGCAAGCCTCGGAGCTCGCGATTACCCCCGATGGACGTTACCTCGCGACGGCACTTGGTGGAGACCTGGTCGTCGTCATCGACCTGGCAGCAGCGGTGGAGCGAGCGCGTCACGACTTTGGAACCTCGATCGCCCGCGTTGGGATCAGTCCAGACGGCAACGTGCTAGCGGGGATGGACGGGGCAGGTCTCGTGCATTTATATGACCTACGATGCGGCCGTTCACATCTCATCAAGCCTGATGAACTCCAAAGCGGTCGACAGCCGCATTGTCCGGTCTTCTCACACGATGGCAGCAGGCTGGCGACGGACACGTGGGGAGATCCAGGCGGCACCCAGCCGGTGTCCGTCTGGGAGGTGGCGAGCGGTCGACGTCTGGGCATCATACCATATGATGATGCACGTGTTCACGTTGTTGGATTCTCTCACACGGATCGTGCCCTGATCGCGCGGAGCATTCGCTCGCCGTTGATCTGGCAATTTGATCCGCCCTCGGACCCCCCTTTTCCGCTCGGGCACAAGGACGAGGCCTGGTCGGCAAACTACTCTCCCGATGGCGGGACCCTCGCGACTGGAAGCGACGACACGGACGAGCCCCAGACGATCAAGCTCTGGGACCCGGCCACGGGCCGGCTCATCCGTGGCTGGAATGGCGGCGAGGGTACTGTCTCTTCTCTCGTGTTCTCGCCTGACGGCCGAATCATCACCTCGGGACATCTCGCCATGCGGAACAACATCCGGATCTGGGATGTCGCAACGGGATCGCTCCTGCGCACCTTGGAGGGTCACCGGGATTTCGTCCGATGCGTCGCATGGTCCCCTGACGGCAGGATGCTGGCAACCGGAGGTGGCAGCAGAAATCCAGGGGGCAAGGACTGGACGGTTCGGCTCTGGGATGTGAGCGAGGCGACGTGCATGCGAGAGTTCAGGGGGCACACCAGCATGGTGCGGTCACTCGACTTCTCGCCCGACGGTCAGACTCTCGCCTCCGCGAGCGACGACACAAAAGTGCGGCTCTGGGAAGTAGGGACGGGAAGACTCTTGCAGACGCAGGGCAACTCCGCCCCGCTTGTCGGTCTGGCCTTTTTGCCTGACGGTCAGACTCTCGCCGTGGCGGACGACACGGGTGCTGTCACGATCCGTGGCGCGGTCAACCTGGCGATTCTCAGAACGATCCGCGGTCCCAGCGACAAGCTGCTCAACATGGCCTTATCCCCCGATGGTGATGCCCTGGCAACCTGTGGAATGGCCGGCGTGATCCGCCTCTGGGATACAGTCACCGGCCAGCAGTTGCTGGTTTTGAAGGGTCACAAGGACCAGGTCAACGGAATCGCCTTCGCCCCCGATGGCTCATCCCTTACTTCCTGCAGCCATGATGGTGAAGTCAAGCTCTGGCTAGCGGGCAGAGCTGGCACCCCCCTCTCTTTTCAACCGTGACGGTCTCCCACAACATCTGGACGCCGCCAGAAAGCTCCTCGACAATGAGTAGACGGAGGAGGTGTTGAGCGGTGGGTACAAGGAGGTGGCATGAGCCTCATGGAGATCCTGAGCGGCGAACGAGAGCATGGTGCCCGATTACTACGCGAGGCTGGGGGTCGATCCGGGGGCTGCCACGGCCGAGATCGAGGCCGCGCTGCGGAAGCAGCAGCCGGTCTGGTCAATGGGGACCCGAAACCCCAAGACGCGACACACCAACCAGCTTTATCTTGACGAGGTCCCCGCGCTGCGGCGGGCTCTCCTGGGCGATCCGGACGCACGCGCCTCGTACGACGCCGAACTGGCCGCGGCGCGGCTTGCCCAGCGCGAGGAGAAGCTCAATGAGTTGCAGCGGCGGATCCGTCTGCGGGCGGCGAAGGGAGGGTTGACTTCCTCCGACCGCTCGCTGCTTCGCGAGGAGGCGGCCCGGCTCGGCCTGGACGAGGAGGTTCTCGATCGGCTCACGAGGTTGATTCCCAGCCTCGCCGAGACAGTTCGTGCCGACTCCGACGACCCTGATGTCGAGCCGCCCGCCGACGTCCTCGACCCCTCCACCCGGCGGCAGATCCGCGGCGCGCTCGATCACCTGGACCGGCGCGATCTTTACGATGCACTTGGCTTGCCGCGCGACACGCCCGCGTCGATCATCGCCGCCCGCGCTGATGAGCAACGCCAGCGCTGGATGCGCAAGGCCCAGGTCACGGCCGAGAAGACAGCCTGGCTCGAGATCATCTCGCATGCTCAGTCGCACCTCACCTCTCCCAAGGCTCGCGCGCGCTATGACCGGACCTTGATGTTCGAGGCCGAGGAGAAGCTCGACGCCGTGATCGCCTTCGCGGTCAAAGGGATCAGCCGGCTCGATCCGGGGACCCACGGCGTGCTCATCGAAGAGGCTGCCGCCCTGGGCATCGGTTCCGAAAGGGCCGACAAGCTCATCACCCGCGCCTGCCGCAAGCTGGGGGTCGCACGCGAGCTGGGCCTGGACTCGGTCGCGCCGCGGGCGGCCGCTCCGATGGTCGTCGGCCGGGCCGCGTTGGGCGGGGCCGGTGTACCGTCGGCCAATGGCGCCTACCAGCAGTTGCGCTGCCGGAATTGCTCGGGAGTGACCGAGTTGAGCCCGGTGGCGCGTCGGTCGGGGGCGGCTCGCTGCCGTCACTGCGGGGCTTCGCTCAAGTGGGAATGCCCGGTCTGTCATCGTTCTCACTGGGTCGATCAATCGAGGTGCGGCTGTAGGTTTCCTCTGGCGCTCCGCGAAGTGCTGGTGCACCATTTCGCGGCGGCCCAGCATGCGTTTCGCACTCACGACCTAACCGCGGCGCGCGAGCACCTGGAGCAGGTCCAGAAGTACGCGCCCCATCATGTCGGAGCGCGGAATGGGCTCGCCAAGATCAAAGAACAGGAGGTGGCGATCGACCGTGCGCGGATGGCCTGCGAGCTGGCTCATTCCGGCAAGAGACTCGTTGCGGCCAGGCGCGCCCTGGAAGACTGGCGAAAGCTGGTTGGCTCAACGACTGCCGAGATCCAGGAGATCTGGAAGGAATTGCGGACCGGTCTGCGCCAGGCCGAGGACTATGCGGCCCAGGCTCGCAAGCGGGTGCGGACCGACCCCTCGGCCGCCCGAAGCCTGTACCGCCAGAGCCTGGACATCGCGGCCGACCTGCCCGACGCTCTGGCGGGCCTGGAGCGCTGTCCGCCCGACGCCCCATCCGCGCTCGAGGTCGTGGTTCTGGGAGACCGGGTCCGGCTCTCATGGACGCCGCCTTCGCCGGACGGTCTGGGGCCGCTCACCTATGTGATCCTCCGCAAGCGCGGCGGCTTGCCCCAGCATCCCGGCGACGGAACGCGGATCGCCGAGGTGTCGACCTGCGAGTTTGACGACCGGCATCTCAAGGCGGGAGAGACGGTCAGCTATGCCGTGCTGGGCAAACGGGGTGGAGTCGAATCGCTCTCCGCCGTGGCGGGCGGCCCGGCGGTCTACCTGCCCGACGTCGACGATCTCCGCGTGAAACCGCGCGAGGGCGAGATCGAGCTGTCCTGGATTCCACCCCACGGCGTGCTCGAGGTGCGGGTGGTTCGCAAGGTTGGCTCGCCCCCGGACAGTCCCAAAGACGGAGATCGGATCGCGGCGACGCTCGACCAGGCGCTCGACGTTGGCCTCGATCATGATCAGATCTATCATTATTGCATCTACGCGATCTATCGTGCGCCCGACGGCAAGCGCTATGCGTCGCCGGGAGTCCTCACCGCGGCGGCTCCGCGCTCGCCGCTCGCTCCACTCGCTGCTCCCCGGCTTGCCCGTTCGCCGCGGGGCGAGGTCCGGCTGGACTGGAACGAGCCGCCTCGGGGCACTGTGCGGATCCTCCGCACGCCCCGTCCGCTCTCCTGCGCGCCAGGCGCCCAGCTCAGTCTGGCCGAGGCTGAGCAGCTTGGCGGCGACTGGATCGCCGTGACGGGTCCGGACCGCGCGGTGGACCTTGACCCACCACCGGCGGGGGCCTGCTACTACACGCCGCTCCTGGCGCTCGGGGCCACGCTCTTCGTCGGTCATTCCACTGCGCCGGGACATCTGGCCGATCCCTCCGACCTGCGCGCCACCCGTTCTCCCGGCCCAGGTGACGACCCCAACGCCATCCGCGTCCTCTTGCGCTGGCATTGGGCCGACGGAGCAAGCTCGACCCGACTGGCCGCGAGACAGGGCTCTCCGCCCGGCGGACCGGACGACCCCGGCTCGAGCGTGACGGTCGTGAGCCGAGAGGACTACGATCGGCAGGGGTCCTGGACGTTGTCCTTGCCTCATTCCGATACTTACGCCGGGAATGACGTTCCGCACCAGCCCGACGGCGCCCTGGCGCCCGTCGACCAGGCATCGTTGCCCCGCGACCGCTGGTACATCACGGCCTATAGCGAGGTTCTGGTGGACGGCGTTTCTCTGTTCTCCGCCGGGGTTGAGCCGACTGCCACGACCGCCGTCCCCGGCCCTCATCCTGAAGTGACCGTGTCGTACACCTTGAAGCGGCGTTGGGTTCCGGGGCGGCCGTGGAGTCTGACGTTGCGTACCGAGCCGCCAGGTTCGGAGGTTCCTCCCATGGTCGTGGTCGCCAATGAGCGGGCGATCCCGCTTTCCGCCGACGATGGCGAGATCGTCGCCCGGCTTCCCGCCTGCCGCGATGGCGCCACGCACCCGATCAGGACCCGCTTGAACCTCTCGCGCCTGGGAGTGCGTGCGTTTCCGGACCCCACGCTGGAACCGGGCTCCTCGCCTCCGTTCCGGCTGCGTCATCCCGAGGCGGGACCGACGCGCGCCTGAGGCAAGGGAGCTGCTCACCCGGACGGTTCCTGCCAGGCGGCTCGAAATCAGGTGGATGTTCCGCGCCAGGCGCATTCCGGTGGTCAAACACAAGTTATGTCTTCACATCGTCTTGCGTCGTAAACGGAAGTCCCGATGCTCGATTCATTTCGTCTCGCGCCGGGTTTTGGTAGGATGAGTTTTTTGCGAGCGCCCTTTCTCGGTAGCACCTTCTCCCAGTGTCGGGCACGCCGCTCGGCGCTGGTTCTGGACAGCGCCGGGTGAGGCCTGTTGGGAAGGGTATTGGGGGATACCACGGATGAACCAATTCAGCCGCGATGCCGACGACTTCTACGTGAACGTCCACCTGAACACCGAAATGGAGTTGCCCACCAACCGCGATACGGTCCTGCACTTTTTTGAGCAATTGAAGAAAGGGTTTCCCGATTTGCGCAGCTTTCACACGCGCGAGAATGGGGACCTCGTTCTCGAGGGGGACAAGGAGTCTGATTCCTATCGCTGGGTGTCCATCGAGGCCCACCGGCTCTGCACGGGGCACACCAATCCGGAATCGCTCGAGGACGCGTATCGCCAGCATGAGCTGGTGCTCGACCTGGCGCCGCCGCTGCTCACGATCAGCCTGCTCGACTGCGAGGCGCTCGACGTGATGTATGGTTTTGACTTCACGTACGAGGGCAATCACGATGAGGTCGTGACCGAGGCGCTGGGAGTGGGCAGCGCACTGGAAGGCTTGCTCGAGCTGCCCCGGTCGCGGGTGATCAACTTCGAGCCCTCCCTGACCCTGGCGCTGGATGAAACCTGCCAGCTTCAGTGCCGGCTGGCCGTCGAGACCCGGACCAACGCCGTGCAGGTCCGGCTTAACGAATTTCCAGATGATCAAATCAGCATTTACTTTACGGTGCGCCAGTACTGGGGGAGTGGGCCGGACCAGTCGTTCCTGGAGTCGTTCCGCCGCCAGCGCGAAGTTGGGGAGGAGATTCTCCGCCGCGCGGTCGTCCCCCGCATTGTCCGTCCGCTGGCCCAGGTGATCGCTTCCCGATAGAAAGTGAGCAATGTTCAAATGATTCGACAGAGCGCGCTGGCGCGGAACCTCACGGCCGAGACGGCATTCACCGTGCTGGCCATTGCCCGCGAACTCAAGGCCAGGGGCAAGGACGTGGTCGAGCTGGAGATCGGCGACAGCCCGTTCCCCAGCACGCCGCACGCCAAGGCCGCGGGCATTCGGGCCATCGAGGAGAACCAGACCGGTTACTGCCCGAGTCTGGGCTTGCCCCCGCTCCGCGAGGCCGCCGCCGCGTTCGTTTCCGCCGAGTTTGGCTATACGGCTGGGCCCGAGAACATCGTGGTCGCCTCCGGGGCCAAGCCGTTCGAGCAGTTCTTCGCCGAGGCGTTTCTCGACCCTGGAGACGGCGTCCTGGTTTTCAGTCCCCACTTCCCCACTTACGTTCCCAACCTGGAGCGCCGCCAGGCGCGGGCGGTGCTGGTGCCGCTCTCGGTCGAGCACGCGTTCCGGCCGCGGGCCGAGGACGTCAAGCCGTTCCTGGCGACCGATCCGCGTCCTCGGGCCATCTTCCTCAACTCGCCGCACAACCCCACCGGCGGCGTGGCGACGCGGGACGACCTGAAGGCGATCGCCGACCTGGTGCGCGGAACCGACGTCATGATCTTCTCCGACGAGCCCTACTGCCACATGGTCTGGGAAGGGAAGCATGCGTCGATCCTGGCCGAGCCGGGAATGCTCGAGCACACCGTCGCGGCGTACACCTTCAGCAAATCGTACAGCATGAGCGGCTGGCGCATCGGCTTCGCCGTGGCGCATCCCGACGTGGTGGACTCCCTCGGCAAGCTGATCAACACCACGGCCTCGTGCTCTCCTCCCTTGGCCCAGTGGGCGGCCCAGGCGGCCCTCGAGAAAGACGAAGCCACGCGCGATGAGTACATGAACCGGTTTCACCGCAAGGTCGAACGCCTCTGCGCGGGACTCGTGAATGTCGAGGGGCTCCGGGTGGCCCGCCCCGGCGGCACCTTCTACGTCTTCCCCGACGCGCGACCGGCGTGCAACCGGCTGGGCATCACCTCTCATGGTCTGGCCCTCTACCTGCTTGAAGGGGCCGACGACAACTTCGGCGTCGCCTGCCTGGGTGGCGAGTGCTTCGGCGACGCCGGCCGCGGCTTCCTCCGGTTCAGTTGCGCGGAGCCCGACGAACGCATCGACCAGGCCATCGCGTTCCTGCCCACCGCCTTGAGCCGGACCGACCGGGCGCGGCAATACCTCCAGGCCAATCCGCGGTTCATCTTGAAGGAGCCTTACCCCCAGGCGTGAACCACGTTGGCGGCCGGGTTCTCGGCGCGATTCGCAGGGCTTCTCAGAGGGCAAAACGGAGCGGTTCATGGCCAGGAGCGATCGGACTGCCCGAGGAGTGTCAGCAAGAACGGCCCAGTCTGACGGTGCTGCCGCGGATCGCTGGGCCGAAGCGGTCCGACACCTGAGGCGGGTTGATCCGCACCTGCGCGCCGTGATCAAGCGGATCGGCGTCTGCCGTCTCGC
>JBMFUH010000001.1:0-26935 GCA_049966735.1 Isosphaeraceae bacterium | reverse complement strand
GGTCCTCTTGACCCGAGGAGTGCCGATAGTAGATGCTTATTACACGGGGGGATTTCTCGTACCTACGGACGGTCTCCATGCCCGGTTCCGGAGCCGGGTGAGGCCAAGGGCCGACGAGAGCTCGCCAACCCGATGGCTTAGACTTGAATTTGTGATGCGTCACGTTGGATGGCCGACCGCCGGGGCCAGATATGAGAGCAAGCATACATGGTGTCATGGTGGGCATCGCGGTCACGGCGGCGGGGCTTGCGTGCGTGCGCGCCTACCTTTACGAAGCCAGTACCATTTTCAGGCCCATGCCCGCGGGAATTCAGCTCTTGTCACTTGTTCCGTGCCTGGCCGTCTGGTCCATCGCCCTATCGGCTGTTTCACTTCCCTGGCCAAACCACCGTCGCACGGTTCCGACGCCGGGAGCGGGGGCTTGCCACGCGGCTGTGCTTGGGGTGATCATGGGACTAGTCACGTGCATGACGCAGGTTAGCGCCGTACAACCGTGGAAGTCCTGGGCTGTGCCGACGGGTCGACCGCTGTTCCTCGCGGTCTTCGACACCCCATTGCCTGCGGCTACGGCGGTAGCGGCTGTGTGGACGCTGCTGTTGCTCTCCGGGGAGTGGCGGTGCGCGCCGACCTTGCGGGAGATCATGGGGATTACAGTCGGCTCACTCTGGTTAGTGATGTCGCTGGCGATGTTATTGATTAACGTGGGGATCCTATGAGTAGCCAGGCGAGTCGGAATGAAAGGTGTCCCAACCGGCGCGTGGGCTGCGGCACCAGCCTTTTGGGCGTGGCTGGTCGCTTGCCCTTTTGTCAACCCCACGTCCGGCCTTGAGCACGTGATCGCGGGGCCTGACACGTCACGCTAAGGTGGGCGACGGCACCCCATGGAAAGCCGCGTCAGTCGCTACTTCACAGCGAAGGTCGTGCTTGTGGAATGCGTCGCGAGATCCGATGTCATGAACGTGAACGTGACCTGCACTCTAGTTCCAGATGCGAGGGCGGGTGTGAAAGTGATCGTGCCCTGGAAGGACGCGTATCCATTGCCTGCGTTCGTTGTCACGTTCACGTTGGTCGATCCCGAATAGCCACCGATAACGGTGACGCTTGTGTTCATGCTGCTGACGCTAGCGCTTCCTGAGTAATGGTCTGACGCCGACACGCTCACGGGCTGAGCAACGTTGCTCGAACCGTCGAGCGGGACGACGGTCCAGTTGTCGCTCGCTGTGCACGTCGAGGGCAACAAGAGCGCGACAGCGAGGAGAGCCCCAAAGCGGATTGAATTTCGAAAACCATGGGTCATCTCCTTTGATGAAAACTGGGGCGAAACCCTAGCCGTCGCCAGGTCGCCGGCTAGGCTTCGCCCGCGGACGAGGCTGGGGTTGCAGGGCGGCTAGTATGATTCGGAAGAGACCGCTTCACTTCCGTCACGAGTCCCGATGGCACGCCACACCGCGTCGCTCACGCTGTCGCGTACGAATTGCGCATGACCGTCAGCAAAAAGGGAGTTCACCCCGCCGGGGTGCAGGCTGGTCGCCGTCGTTGCCTCCACAGGGGCTTTTGACCCGGGTGTATTAAAGCAGCTTGGCTGGTTCGGGGCGATAACGTGTGTGTAGAGGGAGTAGTCGCGCTGCCCGATTACCCACCATTCGCCCTTAAGGCTGCTCGACCTTGGCTCCTCGCCACTGAGGCTCTTACACCGCTGTGTCAGCTGCCCGATGTCGGCAGGCCCCCCCCCCCGGTAGGGGAAAACAGCGAGCGAAGTCGATCCGTGAAACCCCGCCGACCAACTAGAAACTCGGGCATGGCCACGGTCGACGAGAAACCGTCCGGGACCATGGGCGTTCGGGAGGCATGAAAGTAAAAGGCGCCGTTAGGCCGCAAGGGATCTCGGTCGTCACCTAGGTTGGCCGCATAACTAGTCATGCTGGCCATCGCCGACGATTGGCCAGCCCTGACGTAGGGGTCGGACGGGCACCACAGGGTCTGTAAACCCACAAGTACAAGCGTTGAATTCTGAGGGCTAAAGCCTGCGGTAATCATAAGGTTTGCCGAGTCATACAGAGGCATCTGTTCCATGTATGGCAGCATGAGAACGTGCGGCGAGTAGGCGGTGGTCCCGCTGCTGCAGGGGGGGAACGAGTTGTATGACACCGCGTAGGAGTGCATGGCGATGCCGTACTGCCTCAGGTTGTTCACGCACTGGGCTCGCCTCGCAGCTTCCCTTGCCGCTTGTACCGCCGGGATCAAGAGGGCCACAAGGAGCCCGACTATCGAGGTGACCACCAGAAGCTCGATGATTGTAAACGCTGCGTTGCGCTTCAGCAGGGCGAGTCGGCCGTCACAGGGTGTGAAACTGACCCTCATAGCTCCTCCCTTCGGCTGCTGCGCTAGAGGGGTGGCGTAGCTGAGACCAGCGACTGGAGCGAGCCGCCGCAGTAGGCCTCGGCCAGCTCGCGCAGGGTCTTGCGCAGCGCCGAGTGCGACCGGGTGACCGCCTTGTAGTAGTAGGCCTTCCCCACCCGCCTCCGGCTGACATGACCTTTCTCGACGAGGATGCTCAGGTACGACCGCAGGGCCGAGTTCTTGATCGGCTCCGGGAAAAGTTCCTGCAACTCGGCCGGCTTCAGCTCGCCGCGCGCCCAGAGCAGGCGCATCACCTTCAACTCGCCCGGTGTGAAACGAGGCATATCAATCCCTCCCCAGCCCTAAGTATGCAGACTTTACTGCACTTGAGATGGGAATGCAAGAGCCAACTGCGGACTTTTCCGCACATAGCGTGACGGGTCGAAGGCTGGAGGGGAAATCTGCTTCGATTGCCCCGGCGGTCACGGCCCCGCGGCAGCCTGGGGCCGGAACCGTGCGCGGTTGCTGGCGTCGCCCTCGGTCAGCTCACGCGTGTCTTGACCGAAGGTGCCGCGCAGTTGCCAGAAGGTCTTCTCGGGGTACCACCAGTGATCGCCCTCGAAGGGGAGCTTGATCTCGGCCAGCGGCATCTCCTCGCCGTACCCCGCGCGGTCGACCCTCGTGTCGGGGCCGCTCAGGCGCGCGACGCAGATCTCGCTGCTGTTCGGGTTGGCCGCGTCGAAGTGGACGGCGTCGGATCGCGGCGTCCGACCCGATGCGGTGGTCGCTTCCAACGAGTACCAGCCCGATTCGGCCACCGGCCAGTCGGCCTGGAAGTGGACGCCCTTGGTTGGGGCCGGGAACCATTGCCAGCCTTCTTCGTATTCCATGGCACCGCCGGTCACGGGCACCTGGCCCTTGGGCATGTGGTCTGCCGCGCCCACGCGAGAGGACTTGAACGATCGTCCATCCTTGACAAGTCTGACTTCCTTCATCGGATCGGTGGGCGAGACGGTGGCGATGACGTGCGCGAAGAACTGGCGGCGGAGCTCGACCATGGGGGCGGTGTTGCCGATCTCGAGTAAGAGCGCGTAAGAGAAGGATCTTGGCTGGGCTGGCTCGCCGCGGAAATAGATGGGGCTGGTGATCGCCCAGTTGCCGCGGTCGTCCTCGACTCGGGCCAGCCACCAGCCGCCGTCGACCTCCGGCGCGATGGCGTGTGTCAAGACGACCTCGCCGTGCCGGCCGCCGACGTCGAAGGCAACCACCCTCGCGCCCCGGCGGTGGAGTTCCGCCGACTTGAGCGGGTACAGGCTGTGCACTTCGAGGCGTGCGCGGCGCGAGAGCCCTTGCTTCGCGGAGAGCGTGTCGCCGGGCTCGTGACCATCGATCGTCAAGAACGGGAACACCGGACCACCGTTGGTGGCGAAGGTGCGGCCGTAAGCGATGGCCTGGATGATCTCGTCAAAGTCGAAGCGCGAGGCATGGCTGTAGACGGGGCGATCGCCGGGCGACAAGGTGCCCTTGCGCTCCAGCGCGCAGTCGGTGTAGCCGCTCACGGCCAGCTTATTGCCCAGGTTGAGCATCGCGAAATAAAGGGGTTCGGTCCGCCGTGACTCCATGTCGAACGCATCGGCGCAGCGGCCCAGGACCGCGTCGGAGTAGGCTTCGGTCGCGCCCATCCAGTGCAATTGATGCGGCGGCCCCATGGGGTGCGTGTAGGTCACGATCCCGCCGAGATCATGCGCCGCCTCGACGATCTTCTGAACCGACAGGGGCTGGTGAAAAGCCTGGGAGAACTTGCCGCCCCCAAGCGGCTGCCGGATACCCGGCGTCGTGAGGTGGCCGATGAAGGCCCCAACGCCGACCTCGGCCGCGGTCCGATAGAGGAAGGTTGGCGTGCGGAGTGTGGCCGGATCGACTGGGCGAGACCGCTTCGTGGCCTGGCTGATGTAGCTCAGCCCCTGGGCCCGTCCCTGCAGCGCTGTGTAATGGTCGTCGGTCTTGATGTATGCCGTCGGGTCGTGTTGCGTGTGCACGTGGCTATCGCCGCCATACCAGCCCCGTTCCTCGGGGGCGAACCAGCGATAAAGATAAACGCGCAGGTGCATACGTGAATTGGCTTGCGCATCCAGCCCGATCGTCAAGGGAACGTAATTGGGACCGCCGCGGACCGCGATCGAGGTCCGGCCGGCCGGCACGCGGACGATGAACTCGCCGTCGGCGAAGAAACGCCCGTCAGCATAAACGCCCCGGCCGGAGCCGTCGGGGTGTTTGCCGCCCGCGCTTGTGACCACGACCCGAACCGCCAGCGGCATGCGGGTTGAACCGACCGCCCGCGCGTCATCCGCTTGCACCACCAGTTCGCACTGGCCCTGAAGCGGCTTGGGGGCTTTGTCCACTACATCGAACCAGCTCTCGTGACGTGGGCGAGCCGGCACATCGCGGCTTGCGGACGAGGAGCCCGCCACCGCGTGGCCTGGGGGACGTTGAAACCAATGAGGAGGGCCACGAGCACTCCGGCCGCCAGCCGGCGGGCTCTCTCATTTTTGAAGGGGCTTGGATGCAGTCTCATCGGGCGTCTCCGTGCAATTCCCTGGTTTTCAGGCGATACGAGAGGGGTTTTTCGGATCGATGGCTCCCCGTAGTCCCGCCGCGCCGGGAGATGGCCGGGGCGTTTGGTCCGCACAGCGGACCCTCCAATACTACTTCAAGGCGTTCTGTGCTGGTCCACATCGTAGGGTCCGCTGTGCGGACCATTCCCCGGCTTGGGACGTCATACGCGACGTGAGCAATCAACGCGGCTCGTGCGCGGCCGGAGGGGTGGAAGGTCTGATGGCTTCGGCCGCCAGCCGGGCAGGCGTATGACGGTCGGGCGTAGGGCGGTCGGGGTGGTCCGAGCGGTACACCGGATGAGCGACTTGCTCGGCCGGCCCCGGTTCGGCCTGCTCGGGAAGGTGGTAGTGGATCTCGTAGAGACGGCGGTAGAGGGGAGACGATCGCCGCAGCTCCTGGTCGTTGCCGATGGCGACGATCCGGCCGTCGTCGATCAGGATGATCCGGTCGGCGAACTGGATCGTGCCCAGGCTGTGCGAGATGAGAAAGGTGGTTCGGCCGCGGGAGAACTCCTCGATGGCCTGGCGGATCAGGGCCTCGTCCTGAATGTCCACCGCGCTCGTGGCCTCGTCGAGGATGAGGATCGAGGGGTCGCGGAGCATGGCCCGCGCCAGCGCGATCCGCTGGCGCTGGCCGCCGGAAAGGCCGTGGCCCCGCTCGCCGATCACCGTCTCATAGCCTTGCGGCAAGGTGGTGATGAACTGGTGGGCGTAGGAGCGCCGCGCCGCCTCGATGATCCGGTCGCGGCTGGCGTCCGGGTCGCCGTAGGCGATGTTCCGGGCGATGGTGTCCTGGAAGAGGATCGTGTCCTGGGGAACCATGCCGATCTGGCGGCGAAAGTCGCGGATGCGCAGGTCGCGGACGTCGTGCCCGTCGATCGTGATCGCCCCGGAATCGACGTCCCAGAACCGGGGCAAGAGGTTCATGAGCGTGGTCTTGCCGCAGCCGTTGGGCCCGACCAGGGCAATCGTCTCGCCATGCCGCACCGACAGCGAGAGGCCCTTGATCAAGGCATCACGTCCGGGATAGCGGAAGTGGACGTCGACGAACTCGATGTTGGAGTGATGACGGGGCGGCACGATCGCGTTCGGCCGCTCCACGACCTGAGGCTCGCGATCCATCAAGGCGCAGATCCGGTCCGCTGCCGCGGCCGCGCGCTGGATCTTCGAGTGCACGTTGGACAGCTTGCGGATCGGGTCGGACGCCCCCCCCAGGAAACCGTACAGAGCAAGCAATTCCTCGATGGCCATCACCTGCGAGGCAAGCTGGATGTGCAGCGGGCCCAGGTCCAGATAAATCGTTTTCTTGAGAACGAGATACGATCCCGCCAAGAGCGCGATGGCGACCGTCACCAGCGTGAGCATCTCGAGTACCGGCGCTGACAGGGCGTCGATCATCGCCACGCGGATCGCCTTGCGGTAGAAGTTCTTCGTCTCCAGGAAGAACCTGCGCCGCTCCACGCGCTCCATGGCAAACGACTTGACGACCCGGATCCCCTGAAAGCTTTCCTGGAGGATCTTGTAGATGGACGACATGCTTTCCAGCGACCTGCGCATGGCGCGCTTCATGATCTTGCCCACGCGGACCGTCGTCAGCGCGGAGATGGGCACGACGATCAGCGTCAGGCAGGTCAACCGCCAGTTCAGGTAGAGCGCGCCGCCCAGGCAGGAACAGACCCGTAGGGGCTCGCGGATCAGCTTGCTCATGAGCGTGACCAGCCCCTGAGCGAACGAGTCCATGTCGTTGGTGAACCGCGCCATCAGCTCGGCGGAGCCCTGCTCGGAGAAGCTGCCCAGGTCGAGATTGAGCGTGCGGCGGAAGAAGAGGTTGCGGATGTCGAACTGCGTGCGCTGCATGACATCGGCAACCAGCAGATCTTGCAGGAACATGAAAAAACCCTTGATCGCCACACCCACGATGACCAGGCCGATCAGGAGGAGCAGATTGCGAAAGCTGTCCGAGGGCAAATAACGGTAGATCGGTCCCTTGAGCCTCTGGTATCGCGCCAGCCATTTTTGCACGCTCGCCTTGTCGGCTTGAATCTGGGTCTGGCGATAGCGGATCGAGGCTGAGTCCGCGGATTTCAGCCATTCGCTGCCACGGCTGATCTCGCTGAGCCGAGCTTCAACGACCTCGCGCTCCTTGGTCAGAACGTCAATCTCCGCTTGCTCATGCTTGATGAACTCCGGCCGAAGGCGCTTGAGATCCGGCAAGTCGACCGCATTCTGGTGTTCTTTGATCCTGCTTTTCAGATTGTCTGACTGGTCGTTGAGATCCTGGTAGTGCCTGGCGATCGCCAGTGCCTGGTGATCGCCACTGTCGGCGGCGTCTCGGATCTTCTCAGCCTCCTCTGCTTGCGCGTCTAGGCAGACGATCCTTTGATTGACGGCGTCGATCGTGGTCGAGATCCAGCGCTGGGGATTCTCACTCTTAAGGAGGATGTTCAAAAGCGGCAGAACCGCGCCCAGTTCCGTGAAAAAGAAGATCGCCACCATCATCGCGCAGGCGATCGAGAGCGCGAAGCGATAGCGGTGAGGCCAGGCGAATCGTACCAGCCGTACGAAATCTTTCATATTCGACTCAGAATCGTCCAGGAACTAGCCCGATGAGCGTCCTTGCGTTTCCGGAGCCAGGGCGCGCTCCGACCATCGGGGCCGCTTCTCTACCATGATCGGCTGCACTCGACAATCCGAGTTCGTGTAGAAGAGCACGCAGTTCTGGAGGCTTATTCTCTTTGTCGCTCAATCTCACTTGGCTTTTTCCCAGATTGAGATTATGATCCGGCCGGCGAGGAGAGTAGAACGGAGTGAATTCCGCTCTATGTGCTGCCCGCCGGCGAGGAGAGTGGAACGGAATGAATTCCGTTCCACGTGCACCTCGCCACGGCCGTCAGGGAGGACGGGATGAGACTGCTCGCCCTGGTTGATTCGCCGAACCATGTCTGCTGCCGATATCGGATCCGGGCCTTCCAGCCGGCCCTGGAGCAGGCTGGCTGGTCGATTGTCTGCCAGGAGCTTGGGCACAACCCGATTTCCCGACTTGCCCAGTTTTCCCAGGCCGCCGCGTATGATGCCGTGATTCTCCAGCGTAAGCTGTTGCCCTGGTGGCAGCTTGCGATCCTGCGCCGGCACGCTCGCCAGCTTGTTTTTGATTTTGACGACGCGGTCCTGTTTCGCGATTCCTACGACCGTCGGGGTCCTCATTCCGCCTGGCGGCAACGGCGGTTCGCGGCGACCGTTCAGTGTGCCGACGCGGTCATCGCGGGCAACGATTTCCTGGCCGATTGTGCACTCCGGGCCGGAGCGGAGGCCCAGCGCGTGCACCTCATTCCCACGTGTATTGACCCTGCCCGCTACACGGATGCAGGGCCTGTCGAAGAAAGCGCGGAGCGATGCCAGGGCCAGACCGACCTGGTCTGGATTGGCTCGGCCAGCACGCTCCAGGGTCTGGAAGAGCAGCGAGACCTCTGGGACCTGCTGGGCGAGGAGATCCCGGGGTTAAGGCTGCGGGTGATCTGCGACCAGTTTCCTCGCCTGCGCAGGCTGCCGGTCGTACCGGTGCCCTGGTCCGAGGACTGGGAATCGCGCGACCTGGCTGCCGGCCAGATCGGCATAAGCTGGCTCCCCGACGATCTCTGGAGCCGCGGCAAGTGCGGACTCAAGGTGCTGCAATACCAGGCTGCCGGCCTGCCCGTGGTGGCCAATCCGGTGGGACTGCACACCGAGTTGATCGAGCCGGGGATCACGGGGTTCCTGCCCGAGACGCCCGAAGAGTGGATCGAAGCCGTGCGCGCGCTGGCGGCCGATGCCGAACTGCGCGGGCGGATGGGTCGGCTGGCGCGGCAGCGGGTCGAGGCGGGTTTCTCGGTGGGCGCGTGGGCCGAGACGTTTGTCGGCGCGGTCGGGGCAACCAGTGTCCCTTTGACGGAGAAGCTGCTTCCGTCTGCTCGCTCCGCGAGCCGGGCGATTCCCGACCCGTTTTCCGTCCGGCTGCGGCGGATGGGGACTTTCGGCCGCTCTGTGCAGGTCGGCCGGTTCGATGGAAACAGAGACCAGGACCGGCCCCTCCGGAACAGACCATGACGATCACTCTCGAGCGAGAACAGGGCGCTGCCGGTACGAGGCCGATGTTCAAGCCTCCGGAATGGCAATGGACGTCGACCGGCGACGTTGGCTGGTGGTTTCGCGGTCCCTGGAGTGAGGTCTTGCTCGGGCCCGACGGGCTGCGTCTGCAAGAGTGGCGCGAGGAAGGCAGGCTGACGACGGTGAAGTCGGGCCCGCACCGGATCGTCTACCGGGTCGACCTGCCGGAGGGAGCCATCTTCATCAAGCACTACCTCGTGCCCGATTATCGGGCCATGTTCCGACAGTGGTTCCGCAGGGGCAAGGGGCGAAACGAGGGGAAGCGATCCGCGGTGCTGGCGGCGATCGGCGTGCCGACCATTTATCCCATCGCCCTGGGAGAGCGCCGGAAGCGCAAGTTCCTCTTTGAGAATTACCTGATCACCTGGGAGATCCCCCAAGCGGTGCCGCTGGACGAGTATCTCGAGCACAACCTCGAGCATTTGCCCGAGCCCAACCGGTCGCGAGTCCGCCAGCGGCTGGCCACGTCGCTGGCCGTGCTGACCGCCCGGCTGCACAACGCCGGCATGACGCACATCGACTTTCATCCCGGCAATGTCCTGGTACGCATCGGCCAAGGCGACATGCCCGAACTGAGCATGATCGATCTCGACGCGCTCCGCCAAGGCTCACGACTCAGTTGGACGGCGGCCCAGCGCAACCTGGCCCTGCTCGACCATTACTTCTGGCTGCGGAGCAGCCGGACCGATCGCGGCCGCTTCCTCAAGGCCTACCTGGCCAACCGGACCGAACCCACACCCGACGTCCGCCAATTCGCGCGGGGCATCGAGGAATCGACCCGGGCCTGGGCCGAACGGCTCTGGAGGCGCTGGGGCAGGCGCTGTCGATCAACGAATAAATATTTCCAGAAGTATAAGGGAGAACAGACCTGGGGAGTGGCCGTCCGCGACCTCGATGCCGGCGAGATCGCGGCGCTCTTGGCCGATCCCGACGCCCCGTTTGCGGATCCGCGCTCAACCTTGATCAAGAACTCGCGGACCTCGACCGTGGCCGAGGCCATGATGCTTGTGGGAGGGGCACCGACCAGGGTCGTCTACAAGCGGTTCAACCGCAAGAAGTGGATTGACCCCTGGCTCAACCTGTTCCGGCCGTCGCGGGCCTGGCGGTCGTGGCAGGCCGGTCAGGACCTGGCCAGCCGGGGGATTCCGACGCCGCGCAACCTCGTCTTCCTGGCCCGGAAACGGCGCTTCTGGACGAACCCCTTTTCCTGGTTCCTACCCCATGAGACCTATCTGGCCACCTGCAAGCAGGAGCATGTCGTTACCCTGGCGCATTACGTGCGCAACCTTCTTCCCGTGCTCGACCCGGACGACCGTCGCCGCCAGATTCATCGAATCAACCAGGAACTGGCCCGGCTGCTCCGGGACTTGCACGAGCGCTCGCTGTCGCACCGCGATCTCAAGGCGTCGAACATCCTGATTCATCTCGACGCCGAGGAAACAGGCCAGCTCCTGAGCCTGATCGACCTGGTCGGCGTCCGGGTCTGCAACCCGGTGCCGCTGGGGCGCCGGATCAAGAACCTGGCACGGCTGAGCATCAGCCTCGACTCCGCGCCAGGACGCACGCGGACCGAAACCCTGAGGTTCCTCCGCGGCTATCTCCCCTGGGGCCTGTCACCGCTGTCCAACTGGAAGCAAGTCTGGCGATCCACGGAAATCGCGGTCCAGGCCAAGAAGGCTCGCAATCGACGCCGTGGACGACCGCTTTCCTGACGCAGAGCCCCGGGAGGCCCGAGCGTGACCCAGCTAGCCCGGATTTCGCTGATTCCCGCAACCGGTCGATACCGCTGGGGCTGGCTCGTCCTCGCGCTCTTCGCGAGTCCTTGGGGCTGCGCGACGATGGGAGACCTGGGCCAGTCGCTGGTGCCAACGCGGTACCAGGTGAGGACCGGTCCGTTCCTGATCTACTCCAACACCCCCATCACCAGCGACTGGCCGGCCATCCGCTGCTTGCACGCCCTGGAAACCGACCTCAGCACCCACCTGGGCTATCAGGTCAGGGCCGGCGAGGAACCGGTCGAAATCTATGTTCTTACCAACCGCAATGCATATCTTCACTTCCTCAGATTCTACTATCCCGAACTCCCTCCCCGGCGGGCGTTCTTCCTCGCCCAGGGGGCGAGGCGCGTGGTTTACACCTACCTGAGCGACCGCCTCGAGGAAGACCTGCGCCACGAGGCAACCCATGCGCTGGCGCACGGGTGTTACGGCGACTTGCCGCTCTGGCTGGACGAGGGGCTGGCCGAGTATTTCGAGACCCATCCCGAGGCGATCGACGCCCGGGACGAGCACCTGACCAAGCTTCCCGAAGACCTCAAGCAAGGATGGGCGCCCGACCTGCCCCGGCTCGAGTCGTTGACCGACATTCACCAGATGAGCCCGCGCGATTATCGCGAGTCGTGGGGCTGGGTCCACCTGCTCCTGGCCAGCGATGGACCGGGCAAATCCGTGCTCCTGGACTATCTGGACCAGACCCGCGCCGGCAAGGGGAAGAAGACCCTTTCCCAGATCCTCACCGCGCGAGGAATCACGGGCAAGACCTTGCTGGCCCATCTCGACAAGGTGCAATCCAGTGTTCTGGCCCGCAATCCCGAACCCCCGACCGGCGACCATCTGATCCGCTTTCAGGACCTCCCGTCCGAGCCCGTGGTCGTCCGGTCGTCGCCTCCGCCTCGCATGAGCCTGTTCAAGCGCGTCGGCTCGTGGCTGGGGTTCTAAATGGCCTTTCGCAAGAGGGAAAGTGTGGGACAGCCGCCCTCGACTGTCCCAGTCCCAGCGGCGAGGTCGGCGCCCCGCGCCCAACGGGGGCTTGATGTCCAGAGAAACACGAGAAATGGTAATCCAGCCAGAGGAACGCATGGTTGCTTTCCTTCCAATCCGCGAAATCCGGGGCGACAGGTTTGAAATGCCAAGATTAAGGAATTATAATGTTTCTGTCGAGGTGCATGGTGTTGGTTGAGACGGTTCAGGGAGGTGAGCTGGGGACCTCGATGATTCGATCGTGACGATGCGAGATCCTCAATCGGATTGAGGTCGTCCCCCGGGTGATTCTCGGTCGCTCAAGAAATGGGCGGCCATCCGGACGGGGTCGTTACGTACCGTGTTCGCGTGTCAAGCTACCGCTCGCCGAGGTGTAAAGGGCGCCTGCGAGGTGACGATGGGGCCCCTGATACCCGGTCTTTTGTTGCGCCTTCTCGACCGGCCTTGGAGGGGCAACATGGCCGGGCCGCCGATGCCCCGGGGTGGTGGCTTTCCCCAGCAGTGGGCGGAGAGAAACATTGGCATGCCGACAGCCCGACCGAGCCGAAGGACCCGGCTCGCGCATGGAGGACCAAGAAAAATGATCAAGTCCATCGAACAGCTCGTCGGTGCGAGAGGTGGTGACGGCTACTCCGCGGCGTCTGCCGTTCTGCCGATCGGGGCTCAGTCCGACGTCGAACCCTTGATGGAGGCGTGGTACAGGGAGCGTGGGCATAACATTGAGAGCCAGTTACTGCTAGGCCGGGTGCGCCGGCTGCTGTCTCGCCTTTTGGCACGGAGCCAGTTCACTGACTCGGACGTGTGCGAGGTGCGGAGCATCCTCAAGATGATTGCACTGATCGAAAAGGGAGAGCAATCGACGGGGCCATGACCCAGAGCTCGGGGAAAGGGCGGTTGGTCGATCAGAGGAAAACCCCATGCGCGACCCTGGTCCCAGGGGGCTATCCTTGAAATTGCCGGCATGACCCCCTCCAAATTCAGGCTTTCAACTTGGTGGCACGCGGTTGTCTCTCGACCGTGTCGCTGGAGACGACCGCTGGTCGCGCCGGGTGTCGCCTGGCTCTAGGCCCAAAACAAGCGTAATATGTTATCTTTATCCATATAGATTCAACACACTAACATATTTTATCTAAGTGCGTACATTCTACATCACGGCCTGGCCGCGGCTCCAACACCGTCAAACTCTCTTCTCCATGTGCTGGTTCCCTTCTTGGTTGGATGGCGTTGGTGGATCGGGGCATCCGGACCCCGACTTCAGGTGTCTCGTGCCTGAGCACAGCCAGCAGCCCCGCAGCCGCTCGACCAGCCGGAGAAAGGCGCCTTGCCACGGGTTCCAGGAGAGCAAGCGATAGATCAACCGGCGTCCGGTCTGGACGATCTGGCACGGCATCTGAATCATCGCCGCGTGGAACGTGGGGAACTCCATCCGCAACAGGGCCTGCTGCTCGGCCTTGTGCTTGGCCGCATGACGAGGCGATACAGGAATCATCAGGGCGCTCCAGGCCTTGAGGCTCCACGCCGGACTGGCCATGACCATATACGCCCAGTTGCTGAGCAGGTCGTCCTCCGACGTCGTCAGGGCATAGACTCCGGTCTGGAGTTGGGCGATCAGGTTCTCCTGGTCGCAGCCAGCGGATCCGGCGTCGTCTTCTTGCCGCGTCCTTGCTCGCTCATAGTCCTAGCCTCCATGCAACCTCGGGCATGACGTACACAACCGAAGTTTACACGAGGCTATGACTTGCGCTAAGACGAACGGTATTGCTCCTAGAGCGGTTTGCAGTCGGCTTGCGCACTCATTGAATATCGTAGGGTCCGCTGTGCGGACCAATTGCTCTGGCCGTCGGTCCGCACAGCGGACCCTACGGTGAGCGATCGACCCGAAAACCGCTCTAAGCGGGGTTAACCCCTGGCGCTGATGGTCAAGGACAAGCTGCTTCACCGTGATGCGGTGGCCGTCGATGCGGGGCTTGCCGCAGCATGTACCTGGGGTGCTCACAATCCGAGAACGGTCAAGCGTCGGGCTGCTCGTCGGCTCGCCAGTCTGAGTCTGAATCGTCGTCGTTTCCCGATCGGTCATGTTACGGGAAAACAGGCATGAAGACCACCGGAGAATAAGGAATACGGGCAGCCCTCCTGAACCAGCTCGACAAGGGTGTCGGGGACAACACTTGGCCGGCCGGCACGCAAGGTGTACCATGAACCTGTTCGGTTTCTGTTCCCTTCTTCCCCCAAAGCGTTTGCCGCGCTCCTCAACCCATGAAATCGCTCTCCGTCACTCTCGACTATGGCCGGACCGGACTGACCGTGGAATTGCCCGCGGACCGGGTCGTCGGCCCGCTGTCGATTCGCGATGTCCCTCCGCTCGACGATCCCGAGGGGGCCGTGGCTGCCGCCTTGGAATCTCCGACCGGCGCTCCGCCACTCCTGGAACTCGCCCGAGGCAGGAAGAGTGCGTGCATCCTGGTCTGCGACATCACCCGCCCGGTGCCCAATCGGACGATTCTCAGGCCGATGCTCCGGGTGCTCCACGAGGCGGGGATTGCTCGCGAGCAGATCTTGATCCTCGTCGCGACCGGGTTGCATCGCGAGAGCACCGTGGCCGAGAAAGTCGAGATGCTGGGCGAGGAGATCGCCAAGGCCTATCGCGTGGAGGACCATCACGGCACGCGGAGGGAGGAGCATGCGCTGATCGGGTCGACTCCGCGGGGAATCCCTGCCTGGATCGACACCCGGTACTTGACGGCGGACCTGAAGATTGCGACGGGGCTGGTCGAGCCTCACCTCATGGCCGGCTATTCCGGCGGCAGAAAGCTGATTTGCCCCGGCGTGGCGGGCATCGAAACCGTGAGGCCGTGGCACAGCCCGGCCATCCTCGAGCATCCCCGGGCCGATTGCGGGATCCTCGATGGCAACCCGGTCCACGAGGAGAACACGCGGATCGCGCGGATGGCCGGCTGCGACTTCATCGTCAACGTGACCATCGACAGCCAACGCCGCGTGACCTCCGTCGCCGCCGGCGACATGGAGCAGGCTTTCCTGAAGGCGGTGAAGTTTGTCGAGGGGATTGTCCGAGCCCCGGTGCCGCGGGCCGTGGAGATCGTGGTGACGAGCTGCGCCGGCTATCCCCTGGATACGACCTTTTACCAGTCGGTCAAGGGGCTCACCGGCTGCCTGCCGATCATCAAGCAGGGGGGGACCATCATCATGGTCGCCAGCTTGTCGGAAGGAGTCGGCAGCCCGGAGCTTCAATCCATTTTCCGGTCGATCACGTCACTCGAGTCGTTCGTGGAGCAGATCCACCAGCCGGACTACTTCGTGATGGACCAGTGGCAGGTCGAGGAGCTGGCGAAGGTCTGTCGCAAAGCCCGGGTGAAGGTTGTTTCCGATGGCCTTTCCGCCGAGGTGCTCGCCGGCTGCTTCGTCGGTTGGGCGCCGAGCGTCGAGCAAGCGCTGGCTGATTCGCTCCTGGACTACGGGCCGGATGCCCAGATTGCCGTGATTCCCAAGGGCCCGTACGTCATGCCCGTGCTCGCTGGCTGAGCCATTCCACTTCCGACCAGCGGTTCCCCCATCCCAACTGCCAGAATGGCATGAGCGCGACCTGGCAGTCGAAGTCAGGTCTTATGCGTAAACCTTTGCCGTATAACAATTTCCTGCTATATAACGGAAGTGGCACGGCTTATGCTGTAACCTTTTGATTGGAAGCGTTGACCGGGCCGGCTGGGCACGGACGGTCGGCCGAACTGCTTCCCTTGTGCATGGCTGATTTCCTTTCAACCGTTGTCCGTGATCTCATTGGAAGGAGGTTTTCTATGCTACCGGTCCTCTGGAACCGCTCTCCGCTCAGTCCCTTCGACGGCGGGCCGATCAGCAGGCTTGAGTCACTCTTCGAGCGTACCTTCGGCGAGGAGGGACTGCTCGGCCAAGCCCTGCGTACGGTGCCGGTCGCGGTCTGGGAAGATGAGGATCACTTCTACGTGGAGGCTGAGCTCCCCGGGATGTCCGAGAATGACCTGGACCTCACGGTGCAGAAGGGAATGCTCTTCATCCGCGGCGAGCGCAGGTCCCCCGAAGGCAGGACTTACCTCTACGACAACCGGTGGTACGGCCGGCTCGAGCGGGTCGTCACGCTCCCCGAAGCCATCGACACCGATCACATGGAGGCCAAGTTGACGGCCGGGGTTCTGACCGTGACTTTCCCCAAAGGCCCGCAGGCGAAGGCCAAGAAGATCGCGATCAAGACGAGTTGATCGGATTGTGGGATGACGAGAGCCGGCCGCCTTCCCTGCGAGGCCGGTGATGCATGCGGCGGCCGGCGCGGCGTGTTGACGCCGGCCGGCATGCGCATTGAATATCAGGATGAAGCGGTGAGCCCGGCAGCCCCGCGCTGTCAGGGAGCAACCGTTCAGCAGGCCGACCGATGGCGGGTAATTGACCTCTTTTGCGTATCCTCCGTGGGACATGAGGAGGCTCCCACCTTGGCAAACTCGAAGCAGGTCTTTGCCGAAAAGGAAAGCTGTTCAGGGGAGCCGTTGCGCGATGGGGAATCAGCCGTCGAGGTCCTGGGTGATCGCAAGGGAGAGTCACCCCATTACGTCGTCGGCATCGGTGCCTCAGCCGGGGGACTGGAGGCCATTGAGCGGTTCTTCGACCACGTTCCGCTGACTTGCGGACTCTCGTTTGTGCTGGTGCAACATCTCTCGCCCGATTTCAAGAGCCTCATGGACGAGCTGCTGGCGCGGCACACCAAGATCGCGATTCACCGCGTCGAGCAGGGCATGCCCATCGAACGCGACGCGATTTACTTGATCCCGCCCAAGACGAACATGATGCTCGAGGATGGTCGGCTCTGGCTGAGCGATCAGGAGCCGAAATCGGGCCTGAACCTTCCCATCGACATCTTCCTGCGTTCTCTTGCCCAGGCCGCGGGAAGCCGGGCCATCGGTGTGATTCTGTCCGGGACGGGAAGCGATGGCTCACGGGGAATTCGGGAGATCCATGAGAAGGGGGGCTTGGTGGTGGTCCAGGACCCGGACACCGCGGGCTTTGACGGCATGCCCAAGGCAGCGATCGGCACTGGAGTCGTTGATCTCGTGTTGCCGCCCGAGGAGATGCCGGGGCGCATCCTCCAGTACATGGGGCATCCCGCCGGCCTGGGCGCGGCGGACCGTGACCTTGCCGCGGGCGACGACCTGACCGCCTTGTTCACCTTGCTCCGCCGCCGGTTTGCCGTCGATTTCACTCTTTACAAGCCGGGAACCATCGCCCGCCGTCTAGAGCGGCGGATGAGCCTGTGCGCCATCGGGACGCTGGCGGACTATGTGAAGCATCTTGAGGAGGCTCCGGACGAGGTCGAGGCGCTCTATCGCGACTTGCTCGTGGAAGTGACCCAGTTCTTCCGTGACCATCTCGCGTTCGACCTCATCGAAAAAGAAGTGATCCCCCGGCTCTTCGAGCAGAGCTCGCCCGACGATGGCATCCGGGTCTGGGTTCCCGGCTGCGCAACCGGCGAAGAAGCGTATTCGGTGGCGATCCTGCTGCACGCTTATCGCGAGTTTCGCAATCTCCCGGTGGATATCAAGGTGTTTGCCACGGACGTGCACAGAAGCTCGCTTGATGTTGCCGCCAATGGCATCTACGGGGAGCACATTGCCAACGACGTCGCGCCGGCGCTACTGTCTCGTTACTTCATCAAGAAGCGCGAGAAGTTCGTCGTTTCCCCCGAGTTGCGGCAGATGGTGCTCTTCGCGCCGCATAATCTGGTGAAGGATCCTCCCTTCACCAGGCTGGATCTGATCACCTGCCGCAACCTGCTGATCTACCTCAATCCCCCAACCCAGAAGCGCGTGCTCAGCCTCTTCCAGTTTGGTCTGAAGACGGACGGTTTTCTCTTTCTGGGGCCCAGCGAGAGTCTGGCCGACAACGACGGTGAGTTCGAGGCTCTCAGCGAGCGGTGGAAGATCTTTCAGAAGCGGCGCGATGTTCGCCTGGGGGGGCGTCTCGGCCCCTTTCATTCGGTTCCGGATGCGGTAGCCCAGGTCAATCAGCGGCTCTCGGTCAGCCCGGCAAGGAGTGAGCTGGCCGTTCCCGCGGTCTACGAGGCTCTCCTGGCACGATTCGTTCCCTCGGGTCTGCTGGTTGATGAACATCATCAACTGCTTCATGCCTTCGGCACGGCCCGGCGCTATCTCCGGCTGCCGGAGGGACGGGCCACCAGCGACGTGTTGCGGATGGTGGACGACGACCTGCGCATGGCCATCAGCTCGGCCGTGCACAGGGCTGGGAAGGAGCAGGTCGAGATCGCCTACTCGGGAGTCAAGGTTTCGCTCGACGATGAGGAATCACGGCTTCGCGTCACGGCCGTCCCCCTCTCGCTGGGCCGCTTGCAGGCTTCGCTTTTCCTGGTCCGGCTCGACCCGGACCAGCAGCCCGAGCTGGTCGCCCAGCCGGCCGAGTCGTTCGATGCCCAGGGCGAGTCGGCCGATCGCATTCGCCAACTGGAGCAGGAGTTGGTTTACACCAAGGAGCATCTCCAGACCACCATCGAGGAACTCGAGGCCAGCAACGAGGAACTCCAGTCGACCAACGAGGAACTGGTCGCCTCCAATGAGGAACTCCAGTCGACCAACGAAGAGCTTCACTCCGTCAACGAAGAGCTGTACACGGTCAATGCTGAGTACCAGAAGAAGATAGACGAGCTCACGCAACTGACCAACGACATCGACAACTTGCTTTACAGTACCGATATCGGCACTGTTTTTCTGGACAACGATCTGTCCATCCGCAAGTTCACGCCGTCCATCGCCCGGGTGTTCAATCTGCTGCCGATGGACATTGGTCGTCCGCTCAAGCACATCTCGAACAACATCCGGCTGGAGCACGACACGCTCCTCGGGTTGATTGAACGGATGAGAGCCGATGGGCAAATGATCGTCCGCGAGGTCGGCGGCCCGGCGGGCGAGATCTTCTTGATGCGCATCTTGCCCTACCGCACTCAGGACAACCTGATCTCGGGGTCGGTCCTCACGTTCGTTGACATCACGGCCATCAAGCAGGCACAACATCGGCTCGAGTCCAACGAGCGCCGGCTGTACATGGCGCTTGAGGCCGGGGGAATCTGCACCTGGGAGTGGCGGATTTCCGAGGATCGTTTCGTCGTCGACCGGCAGTTCGCGACCTTCTTCGGGATTGACGAATCCAGCTTCAGCGGCACGCTCGGAGCCTTCATCGCCCTGGCTGATGTCAAAGATCAAGCTCAGCTTCGTCAGGCGCTCTACGGTTCCGTGGGCACAGCGAATCGGATCGAGACCGAGATCCAAGCTTCAACCGGGCTCCGCGGAACCAGGTTCGTGGTGGTTCGCGCCGATGTCGACCGGGATCACTCCGGTCGGGCCGTGCGTCTCTTCGGCGTCTGCATCGACGTGACCGAGCAAAAGCGAGCGGACATGGCCCTCCAGGAGAGCCAGCAACTGCTCAAGGCCATTCTCGACAACTCCTTGTCCACCATCTTCGCCAAGGATCTCCAGGGACGTTACCTGTTCATTAACCACCCCTTCCCGACCCACCAGCAAACTCCCCGCGACGAACTTCTGGGCAAGAGCGACGCCGAACTCTTCGCGCCGGAGGTCGCGGTGGCTCACGTCGCCGAAGACCAGCGGGTGATCGCCACGGCCTGTCCCCTGCAAACCGAAGAAACGTATCATTGTAGCGATGGCCCCCACGCCTTCCTCAAGACCAAGTTCCCCTTGGTGGATGGTCAGGGGAAGATTCGCGGGGTGGGCGGCATCTGCACCGACATCACCCCGCTCAAACGCGCCGAGATCGATGCCCGCGAGGCCCTGGTCCGCCGTGACACGTTCCTGGCCATGCTCTCGCATGAGCTTCGAAACCCGCTGGGAACCATCCTCAATGCCAACTACCTTCTGCTGAATAAATCAGTCCCCGAGCAAGCTCGGCGGGAGGCGTTGCAGATCATCCGCGGGCAGGGCGAGCTGATGTCTCACCTGCTCGACGATCTGCTCGACGTTTCCCGGCTGACTCAGGATAAGATCCGCTTTCGCGACGATGTCGTGAACCTCGTGCAGGTTGTGGACGAGGCCGCGCGCGTGACCCGGAACACGATCGAGAACGCGGGGCTGACGCTTGTCACCCAGCTCGCCGACGAGCCGCTTTACGTGCGGGGCGATGCCGTCCGGCTTCAGCAGATGGTGGTCAACCTGCTCAACAACGCAGCCAAATACACGCTTTCGGGGGGCTCGATCAAACTCAGCGCGACACGAGACGTTGATGAGGCCGAGATCCGGGTTCAGGATACCGGGATCGGTATCCAGCCCGAGATGCTCGAGCGTGTGTTTGATCTGTTTGTGCAAGCCGACCCCGGCCTCGATCGCTCGGAGGGAGGCATGGGAGTGGGATTGACGCTGGTCCGAGCGATCGTCGAACGGCACGGTGGACGGATCACGGCCCTCAGCGCCGGGCGAGATCGGGGCAGCGAGTTTGTCGTTCGCCTTCCACTCTCCCAGAACCCGCCTGCCGCGGTGCATTGTGCCGGGGACGTATCGTCCCCCGGAACCGCCGTGCGGTCGGTCGTGATCGTTGAAGACAGCAATGACAGCCGGAGGATGCTCGAGACTCTTCTGCGCCTTGAAGGATGCGAGGTGAAGAGTGCCGGGAATGGCGAAGAAGGACTGAGCACCATTCTGGAAAGTCGGCCCGATCTTGCCCTTGTGGACATCGGCCTGCCCGGACTCTCGGGCTACGATCTGGCTCGCGAGGTCCGACGCCAGCCAGGCAACGAGTCGATTCGCCTCATCGCCTTGACGGGCTACGGTCGCGCGGAGGATCGGCAACACGTCCTCGAAGCCGGTTTCGATGCTCACCTGGTGAAACCGCTGAAGTGGGAAGACCTGTCCCGCGTGTTGCGAGGCCAGACTGTCTCATCGCGGAACACGGGTGGCAAGCGACCCGAGAACAGCTAAAGTCCCCGGGCGCTTGCTCCGCGCCGCCGACCTGTGTCGTGGCATTGAGCGACTTGCCCCAAATCCCTGGGGGCCAGGAGTCGCCTCCTGGTTCACCATCATTTTGCCGCGAGGTCCGGCCGCGGCTTTGTTTTCAGTTGCGGACCACTGCGCTTTTGAGCGTCTCGATCACCCGCGGCGGGTTGAGCGGTTTGGAGAACCAACCGTCCACCCCTGCCGGCCCGGTTGGGATATTAAACTCGGATTCCGCGGAGCCCGTCATGGCGAACACTTTCAGGTCGCGATGGCTTGGATTGCCCCGAATCGACTCCAGCGTTTCGGGACCGCTCAGCTTGGGCAGCCTCATGTCAAGTAAAACGAGGTCTGGCTGGTCGTTCGAGGCCAAGTAATCGAGCGCGGCCTGACCGTCGTTCACAACCTCGACATTGAAGCTATTGAGCCGCAAATAGCTGCCCAGAAGAGCGCATTCGTTGACGTTGTCCTCGACGACCAGAGCAGTCGGCCGCCGCTTGGGACGAGGTTCGGTTCGAGTTGCTGGCTCATTCAACTCGCGTTCGACGGAGGCAAACATTTCCAGGGCTTCCTGGAGAGTCTTCTGGGCCGCGGCGCTATCGTCGATCTCGATTTGTTTCTGAGCGACGCAAAGGGCGATGGTCGCCGAGTTCAAGCACCCTCGGAGACGATGATCAAGCCGAGGTGCGCGATTCGTGCAATCCGCGGCAGGCGATTGACCGAGATCAGTCGCAAGCTCGCCGCGAACCACGGGAACCGATCTGGGAGCATTGATCCCAACTCGGACGGTCTTGCCGTCCACGCGGAGCACTTCGACAGAGATATCCAGAGTGGGGAATTCAACTTTCTCGTGCGGACGACGTGACAGAACGAGCATGTGTGGGCCTCCATTCCACGTTGCCACGAGGAAATCCTTCCCGGATTGGCGGGAAAGCCTGCCTCGTGTCCTCAGATGATGACCAACCGTGCGTCGCTACCCACGTTCCACGATCCTCAACGTCCTTGCCGAGACCTCCTTTGTGAGAAAGGCGAATCGTTCGCCAGAATCGAGACATTCAAGGGCGGTTTCGCTCGGAACGCTTCGCATTGTAAAAATCCGCGTTTGTTGATTCAAGCCCATCCTGACTACGGTCGCGATTGTCAATCCATCCAAGTCCGCGGTCCGCTCGCGCGAGACCAGCGTCTCCCAGGCGCCGTTCCGTGGGAGATCATTCCGGCGGATTGGCGAACCACTGCCCGCGTGCGGGGTCGGTCCAGGAAAAGAGGGTGACGGCCGTGCCATCGGGGTCGTGGAGGCGGATTTCGCGATACCCCTCATGCGTATTCTCGATGGGCGCTCCGACCTCGACGCCTCGTTCCAGTAGCCGATGTCGCTCCTGATCCACATCGGGAACCAGGAAGACCAGCCGGACGGCGGGCGGCGCCTCGGGCGGCTCCTGGAGCGGATCTCCCTGAATTGCCAGCCGTCCGGTTCCCGCGACGAGCAGGGTGAACTGGTGCTCGCTATCGGAGAGAACCGCCATCAAGCCCAGGGTGTCCACGTACCAGGTCACGGCCCGGACCCAGTCCGCGACCTTGATCACAGTCATGAACAGGTCCGGCCCGGGGACATCGGTCGTCGGCGCGGGAGTGAATTCGGGGTGGTGGATCATCGAACCTCGGTACGGGCAGGGCGATTGGGTAGGGCCGATTCACTCCATGGATCTTACTCCGGCAACACCCTGGCGCGGAAGGCTTATCGAATTTCCAATGAGCCGGCCGGCTGCTCTTATGGCGAAGCCCTCGCTCTTGGTACATACTGACAGACTGAATCCGCCGAAGCCTGTCTGCGGCCTGACCACGGCGACGCAGACGGTCGAGGAAGTATTGTAGGGCCCGCTGTGCGGACCAAATGCCCCGGCCATCGGTCCGCACAGCGGGCCCTACGGGAAGCTATCGACACGAAAACCGCTCTAACCACGGCGACGTAGACGGTCGAGGAAGCCATGAGATGTCGAATTCCTGTTGTGCTGGCGGTGTGGGCCGTCACGCAGCTTGCCGCACGCGCGGGCGCGGTTGGCCAGTGGGAAGTTTTCGAGGCTTCCCACGAAACCACGAAGACGTACGCGAATCCCTTCGTGGATGTTGAGGTCAACGTCGTTTTCAGCAGCGAAAACCAGCGGTGGGTCGTGCCCGCGTTCTGGGCGGGAGGCGGCAAATGGACCGCTCGCTTCGCACCGCCGGCGCAAGGACAGTACCGGTATCGCGTGGAATGCACCGACAGGTCGAACCCCGAGCTGAATGGACGCGAGCAGACCCTCCGCGTGGTGAGCTACCTGGGCGACAATCCGCTCCTCAAGCATGGCTTTCTCCGGGTGAGCGAGGACAGGCGGCATTTCGAGCATGCCGACGGCACGCCATTCTTCTGGCTGGGCGATACGTGGTGGAAGGGCCTGTGCAAGCGACTTACCTGGGAGGGCTTCCAGGAACTCGCCGCCGATCGCCAGGCCAAAGGATTCACCGTGGTGCAGATCGTCTGTGGCGTCTATCCCGATGAGGGGCTGTTTGAACCGCGCTGGGAGAACGAAGGGGGAAAGCCTTACGAAAGGCGGGACTTCAGCGTGGTCAACCCCGCCTATTTCACCTATGCCGAGCGCCGGATCAGGCATCTGGTCGAGAAGGGAATCGTGCCGGCCATCGTCGGCGGCTGGGGGCGAGGTGACTGCGACGGCATGCGCATGGCCGGCGTCGCCGGCATCAAGCGGCACTGGCGAAATCTGATCGCCCGCTTCGGCGCGTATCCCACGATCTGGATCGGCGGCGGCGAATCCGGAGGACCGCAGTGGACGGAGGTGGCACGCTTCGTCCGGCAGACCGACCCCTATCATCGTCCGGTGACCATTCACCCGTTCAACTCCGCGCGTCAGGCCCTCACCGACGAGACCGTGATCAATTTCGATATGCTTCAGACGGGCCACGGCGATTGGAATGCGGCACGCGCCGCCATTCCCAAGGTGCGAGCCGCCTACGATCGCAGGCCCACCATGCCCGTCGTTGTGGGCGAGTGCTGCTACGAAGGCCACATGCAAACGGCGTTTCAAGACGTCCAGCGCTATCTTTTCTGGGCGGACATGCTCAGCGGCTCGGCCGGCCATACCTATGGCGCGGCGGGAGTCTGGCACGCCAGTGTGGAAGGCGATCCCGGGATCACGCCAGTCTATGATTGGACCACGTGGCGGGAGGGGATGAACGCTCCCGGCTCGACCCAGCTTGGTCTGGGCAAGAAGCTGCTTGAACATTACCCGTGGTGGCGATTCGCGCCTCATCCCGACTGGGTTGAGTCGGGTTGCTTCGCCGCGGGAGTTCCGGGCGAAGTACGTTTGATCTACCTGCCTCGCCGCGGCATCTATAACTGGAACGGCGTCACCGTGCGGAAGCTGGAGCGCGATGTGCCATACCACGCCTTCTATTTCAATCCAGTCAACGGGAAGCGATATGACCTCGGACATTTAGCCACCGACCAGTACAAGTCGCCCCCCGTCCCATCGCCGCAAGACTGGGTACTTGTTCTCGAGCGAGTGCGCCCATAAACCGTCATTCCGCGGCGCGCGGCCCGGAAGGATGAGTGGCGACCAGCGCGGCGGGGTCGAGCCGATAGTAGGTCTTGAGTACCTCATAAAGCTCGCGGTGCTTGCGCCGCAGCGGAACGGGCTTCTCGAAGAAACACTCTGTCGCCACGGCGAAGAACTCGGCGGGGTTGGTGGCGCCGTAGTGGTCGAGGACGCTCTCGCGTCCCAGCTCGGCATCCCGGCGCAACTGGTGGTACTCATCCTCGAGCACGCGCGCCCAGGTCACGTACTGGCCGCGATCCGCCAGCGGCGGCGTTCCGTCCGCCAAGCCGTCTTCAAAATCAAGCAGGTGGGCGAACTCGTGAAGCACGACGTTGACCCCATCACTCGCGTCCGACGCGCCCCGGCGGACGTCTTCCCAGGAGATGACCGCGACCCCGCCCATCCATGCTTCGCCCAGCCGGACGGACTCACCCTCCTCCACAACCCCGCCGCCTCTCTGTTCGACGCTCCTGGCGACGTAGGCATTGGGATAGACCAGGATGGTGATCAGTCTGGGGTAGTAGTTGGTCTGTCGATGCAAGAGCAGCAGACAGGCCAGTGCCGCGATCGTCACCTTCATCTCCTCGGTCAGCTCCAGCCCGCCACAGCCTTCAAAATATTTCTCGGCGAGGAAAACCTGAATGTGTCCCTGAAGCTCTTTCCGGTCGTCCGGGGGAAGGCGGTGGTAGATCGGCACGTTCTTCTCAATGATGGTCCGCCAGGCCTCCGGAAATGGCCGCACGCGAAGCTGTTTCCTCCGCCAATGCTTGAACCATCCGAACATACCGAGCTCCTGACGGACAAACAAGCGGCGCATTGATTATAAGGGACAAGCGGGCTCGGGATTTCCGTGCGGATCAGCACCTTTGGCCTGGCGATCGGCCGCGAAGTGCGGGAGCGTCTCGACGCCCCGGACAACGCTTGGACAAAGCGGTACGACCCGATGCCGGGGCTTTCAGGGAAACTTGCTCATGGCTGCTTCTCGATCCACTCTCGAATACGGTTTTCCAACCTCTGGACATCCTCCTTGCACCTCGAGCGAATCCGGTCATAGCGCGTCGCCGCCTCCCGGGCAAGCTTGTCCCGGCCCTCACCAGGGAGGTCGAGCACACCACGGCTCTTCGCGAAGGGCTGGAAATAGGTCTCCTTGGGATGGACCTCCGCGCGAATCTTCTTCCAATTCCATTTGGGCGGCAGGTCATGACCCATGAGCAGCCAGACCTCCACTTCCTGCCAGGCGTTCTCGGCAAGGAAACAACGATTCTCGCCTACCACTCCCGATGCGTTCTTCTCGATGCCATCGAGTCTATCTCGCCTGTTTTTCTCTCCATCTCTGTCGACGCAAAGAAGAAAGAGGTCCACCATCCCTCGATGGCGGTCCAGCGCTTGCTTGATGGACTCCCACTTGAGGGCCTCGCCCGTCCCATGAAAGCGGGGGTCTTTGCAGACCTTTACCTTCGAGTTGGACTTACCCAGTGCTTTCATCATGGCCTGGATGATCGGTTGGAGCAGAAACTCGTCCTTCACGAAATCCTCGGCCAGGATAAGGGCCCTCACGACTTGGACCTCTTTTCGTCACCGGCGTAGGAAATCGGTCTTGCATCAGCGGTGTCCTCGGAACCGCTCCCCTCCGCGAAATCGAGAACATCCTCAAACCACCTCGACGCGTGCAGAATCGATACAGGTTGTTCCTCGATGACCCGCTTGGCGTTGGGTATATTTATAATTCGCGTTATTTGCGCGTAGGGGCGGTCAGGGAGCCGGTACACAAGCGACGCATTCGCGATTGACTCTTGGCTGAGAAACTGCAGCAACAGCGGCGAGTGGCTGGTCGCCACAATCTAAATCCCGCGCCGCTCTGCTTGATGCTCGATGAGATCGACCAGCAGTCCCAGTCGGGCGGGGTGAATGCCGTTCTCGATTTCCTCGATGAAGTACAGCGAGGCTGGCTCGGGTCCGAACAGCGCCCCAAGGATCGCCAGGAACCGTAGGGTTCCATCGGAAGCACTCAGGGCGGAAACGCTCCGGCCGCTTTGCTCCACCAATCTCAGCAGGATCCGACCCGCCGCGTCCTGATCGAAACCCAGCTCCTCCACATCCATCGGAGTGAGTTTGCGGACCCACTCCAGGACAGTCTCCCTCCTGGACGCGTCTCGCCAGATGTCAAGAAGAACCGAAGAGAGGTTCTCCCCGCGATCACCAAGAACCGTCTGACCCGGCTGCGAGGGAATCCGCATCTGGGAGGGCGATAGGTCCAGGAAGCGGAACCCTCTGAACTCGTGAAGCACAAAGCGAGCGAGGGCTCCGGCTTCCCGACCGTTGCCCTCAACTGCCTCTGCCACCTGGGAGAGAACAGGCTTTTGATCGTCGTAAGCCTTGGAAACCTTGCCCTTCGCCCTCCTTTCAGGGAGAAAGGAGGTATTGAGCTCTTCTTTCCTCTTGCCTAGAGCGGTTTACAGTCGGCTTGCACACGGATCGAGTATTGTAGGGTCCGCTGT